>JALHUQ010000064.1 GCA_022866645.1 Woeseiaceae bacterium
TCAGATGACGACGTTTGGGATCGCCGGACTGCAACTCGAAACGGCAAAGGCCGACAACGTGGACCTGCTAATACGCGAAATCGATGCCGTGATGCGGCGATTTCCCTGGCTGGAGATGATCGTTTGCCCTGAGTTGGCCAGCTGTGGGACGAACTTTAAAGCAGCCGAAGCGATGCCAGGAGCCCGGGAAAACCGGTTTCAGGAAGTCGCGAAGCGTCATCAAATATGGTTGCTGCCGGGCTCCATGCTCGAGGCGGATGGGGATCGCATCTACAACACGGCACCAGTAATTTCTCCTGAAGGCACCGTCGTCACTCGCCATCGCAAGCTTTTTCCCTGGTGCCCGTATGAAAACGGTGTAACGCCGGGAGACCAACACACAGTATTTGACGTACCGGGTGTGGCCCGATTCGGTGTCTCGATCTGCTACGACATGTGGTACCCGGAAACGGTCCGAGCCCTTGTCTGGCAAGGGGCTGAAGTGATCCTGCATCCCAATTTGACGAGTTCGATTGACCGGGATGCCGAAAAGGCGATGATCCGGGCGCATGCTGCCCAGAATCAATGCTACTTCTTCGACGTCAACATGGCGGACTCGATGGGCGTGGGCGAAAGTCTCATCGCAGGCCCCGGTGGAGAAGTGATTTATCAAGCTGGAAAATCTAGGGAAATCATACCACTAAAGCTGGATCTTGATTATCTACGTGATGTCAGGCGGCACGGTTGGCAAAACCTCGGTCAGCCGTTGAAGAGCTTTCGCGACAGCCAACTGACATTTCCGCAATACGAAAAAGGGCACGACTCGGAGGCGTTGAGAGCACTCGGCGAACTGCGCATGCCGATACGAGGCGAGGGACGGTAAACAAGGACAGGCACATTTCTGGACCAGCACTGAAGACCAATCTGGACCTACGGAATAGCAGGCCAGTACGATAACGTGAAACACATCTTGCTCACCGAGCAGGGGGAGATAAACAGCATGAACACCAGCACATTCTTTATCAGGAAACCGTTAGTTGCCGCTATAGGTGGCATTTTGGCGGGAACCGTAGCGCCCGTCGCACAGGCACAGTCGGATGGTGCGAGCTCTGGAACGCTCGAAGAAATTATCGTTACAGCGAGCCGTCGCGAACAGAATATTCAGGATATTCCCTACAACATATCGGCTGTACAGGGCGACGAAATCGCGGCGCAGAACATCGTCGATACCTCGGAATTGATGAGGACCATCGCTGGCGTCTCCGTCATTGACCGTGGCTATCGAAATTCAGGACATGTAAACAGCCTGATTATCCGTGGCATCAACGTTGAGAATGGCGCGAATGGAGATATTGCACTCTCCGCCATCTCCCCGGTTGCGACCTACGTTGATAACACGCCGTTGTTTGCAAATTTCTTGCTCAAAGACATTCAACGAGTTGAGGTCTTGCGCGGCCCGCAGGGAACGCTGTACGGGTCCGGGGCACTCGGCGGTACGGTTCGGTACCTCATGAATCGCCCGGATGCATCGGAGTTTGATGCCAGCGTTGCTGTGTCTTATGGACAAACCGAGGGTTCTGACGGTAACAATGTCGGGGCTGATATCGTCCTTAATGTTCCTCTGAGCGAGAAGGCGGCATTTCGACTGTCTGCGGGAACCGTCCAGAATGATGGAATTATCGACTACAAGAATCTGTATCAGATTCAGGACGGTAAGCCGGTCGTTATGAGTGATGCCGGCGACTGTCTCAGCGTCAATGATCCCACATTGACGGATTCCGAACTCGCATTCAACGGTTCCTGTTACGAGACGAAGACGGATGTCGACGATGTCGATATCACCTACGCGCGTGCGTCGTTTCGATTCCAGCCGTCCGATACTCTGGATCTGCAACTGAATTATCAGATGCAGGACGACAAGATCGGTGGGCGCCGCACCATCACTATGGGCGCCGATTACCTCGGTAATGCGTACAACGGAACGGATGAAAGCGGATCAACGATGCTCGAACCGTCCGAGCGCGACGCCGAGCTGATTAGTCTTGATATCGAATGGGACCTTGGATTCGCCACGTTGACGTCGAGCACCAGCTCTTACGAGCATAACGGCGACGGGTGGCGAGATAACACCAGCCTTTGGGTTACGGACCGCGGCGGTTTCGCAAACTGGTTCGATATTTTGTACCCGGGAAATCCGCGACCTGTTTCGCATGTTACGGCCGGGTACAAAGAGGATGCCCTGGTTCAGGAATTCCGTTTGGTTTCGAACGCTTCGGACAGCAAGATCGACTGGACGGTTGGTGCCTACTATATGGATCAGGACCGCGAGGTGAATAACGTCAGCTATCTGTTGGGGCTGAACGAGTACGGCGACGCCTGTACCGCACTGGGTGCAGCTTGTCCGGACAGCGGCCAGTGGTGGATGGGTATACCTATGACCGAGATCGACTTCTACTACGTACGTCGGGAGAACTTCACGGATCTTGCGCTGTACGGGGAGGTCACCTGGCACGTCTCCGATAACTGGCACATTACGGGTGGCGCTCGCTGGTTCGACAACGAATTAACCAATGACACGGCGATGGATTTTCCGTTGTTTGAAGGGGTGGTCGTCCCGTTCGTTAATTACCCTTCCCAGAAAGAAGATGATGTTCAGCTCAAGCTTAACGTCGCGTGGGATATCAACGACTCGATGATGGCATACGGCACCTATTCTGAGGGTTTCCGACGCGGTGGCGCGAACGCAATTCCCAGTTCAGGGTTCTTCGCCGAACTGAATCCGGAGACCGTGATGTTCTACAAGGCGGATACGGTTGAGAACTTCGAGATCGGCCTGAAAGGCTCGACTGAGAGAATTCGATATTCGGCTGATATCTACTACGTTGACTGGAGCGATCCGCAGCTTAATACAGCGTCCCAGTTTTGGGGCTTCTTCATGGCAGTGAACGGCGATTCGGCCACGACCACCGGCATCGAGCTTGAGGCGCAGATGTTACTGTCAGAGAATCTGGAACTCGACCTCGGTTTTGGTCACGTCCAAGCAGAGCTTTCGTCCGATTTTATTAATCCACAGACAGGCGGAGTCACGGCACTGGACGGCCATAGACTTCCGGGCACTTCCGAAAACACGGCCTCCGCTACCCTGAGGCACAGTCTTGACCTGTCCAATGGTATGAATCTGACGACACGTCTTGGTGGCTACTACCAGTCGGATTCAATCAATTCGGTCACTGACAATACGCTGCAAGCGACATTTCCGGGATTTACTATCTGGAACGTTTCTGCAACATTGAGCAGTGAACACTGGTCGGGAGCGTTGTACGTCAAAAACCTGGGCGATGATCAGGCGGTCACCGGTAATTATCCCAGTGCCTACATGAGTACCGATACCGGAACGTTTGAAAATTACTACGGCAATAATCAGCGTGAATACATTGCGACGCCAAGAACAATTGGATTAACAGTGAAGTACGACTTTTAGGTAGCCATCGAAGACAGCAAGGAACCGGGCTGCGGCCCGGTTTTTTGTTGCCGCTAACCCCTATACAGTCCATCCATAATGAGTGCAGCAGAACAGGAAGCCCGGGTACAGCAGCTGGTCAACAACCGCCAGTTCCGCGATGCAATGGAGGCTTGTGATCAGTTGAATCTGCAGCATCCCGAGTACGAATCAGGTTGGTATACCGCCAGCCACCTCGCGATGATCGTGAATCAGCCCTTGCTCGGCGTGCGTGCAATCGACCAGGCGTTGCAACTGTCGCCCGGCAAGCCGGAGTGGCTGCTGCAGCGCATCAAGTGTCTTGGCGCTGCAGGCAATGTGGATGCAGCAACGGCCGCAGCTCGACAATTGTCGGGCCATCAATTCGACACGGCGATGTTGGCCGCGCACTTTGGCCTTGCTCTTACCAGACTGGCCATGTACCCGGAGGCACTTCGTCAATACACACGGGCGGCAGAGCTGGAACCGTACGACGGCCAGCACTTCTATAATCTGGCAGCCGTGCAACGCTTTCTTGGCAATAAGGAGGCGTCACTATCCGCCGTTGCCCGGTGTCTTGAACTCAGCCCGGATGACGAAGATGCGCACCTGTTGCGAGCCGGCCTGAAAACTCAGACGAAGGACAACAACAATATTGTGTCCTTGCGGGATGCGCATGCTCGTGCGGAAGGGCAGGATCGCAAAAGAGCTCGTGTGTGCTATGCCCTGGCGAAGGAATATGAAGATATCGGTGACTTCGAACATTCATTTCAGTTTTTGGCTGAGGGTTCCTCGCTACGACGGTCGGGTCTCGAATACACGCCGCAAAAGGATCTCGACTCGATAGAGACCTTACGCGAGGTTTACACCAGGAATTTATTTGACGGTCATATCCAGGGCCATATCAATGCGGAGCCGATATTTGTAATCGGTATGCCACGGACTGGCACTACGCTGGTGGACCGCATACTCAGTAACCACTCGGTTGTTTATTCAGCCGGCGAGTTGCCGACATTTTCAAACCAGATGGTCAAGCACTGTCAAAAGCTCGGCGGCGAGAAGCCGAACGTTCCGGCCGATCTGGTACACATATCTGTTGGCGTCAATTTTGAGGAGCTTGGCACCGACTATATTGCTGCGACGCGACCTCGGACTGGACAAACAGCCCACTTCGTCGACAAGTTGCCACTAAACTTCCTGTACGCCGGATTGATCCATCTCGCTTTACCGAAGGCCAAGATCGTCTTGCTCGACAGAGATCCGATGGACACTTGCTATGCGGTATACAAGGCCTTGTTCGAAGGTGTTTACCCGTTCTCCTATGATCTGACGGAGCTCGCTAACTACTACGTTGCCTACCGACAACTTATCGACCACTGGCAGACCGTCATGCCGGGCGTTATGCATGTCGTAAAGTACGAGGACCTCGTTACCGAACCGAAGCCCGTTATCGAGAGTTTGCTGAGTTACTGCGGACTGTCCTGGGAAGACGCCTGCCTGAAGTATTACGACAACGAACAAGCATCGACCACGGCAAGCGCTGTTCAGGTTCGAGATGCTCTTTACCGGACGTCAATCGGCAAATGGCGCAACTACGAAAAACAACTCGCGCCAGTTGCTGAAATTCTCGGTGCGAACCTGCGGCGTTCAAGCTAGGATCCATACCTGCACGAATGAGGAAATACACGATGTTTGAGCGATTTATTGCAGCACTGGTCCTTGTCGTTCTCGCAATTCCTGGCTCGACGCAGAGCAGTTTTGCGGAATCGGCTGACGACAATGCGCAGAAAGCCATACTCGTCACCGGGGCAAGTTCTGGTATTGGGCTGAATATCACGAAGACTCTGGCCGCGAGCGGCTATTTTGTCTACGCGGGCGCCCGCAAGCAGGCGGACCTGGAAGCGCTCGGTCGGATCCCGAATGTTCAGTCTGTACGTCTGGACGTTACCAAGCAGGATGAGATCGATGCCGCGGTAGCGACCGTGCGCGCAGGCGGCAAGGGACTGTATGGGCTGGTCAATAACGCGGGCATCCTCACGTTGGGCCCAATTACCGAGATTGATGAGGACGAGCTGGCGTGGATTCTCGATGTGAATCTCATGGGTGTTTACAGAGTTACCAAAGCATTCGCACCGCTGATCATCGAGTCCAAAGGTCGTATCTGTAATATTAGCTCTATAGCAGGAATCCTGTCGGGGATGTTCTGGGCGCCTTACAACATCACGAAACACGCGCTTGAGGCGTACACCGACGACCTCGCTGCCGAGATGGCCCTCTTTGACGTGCAGGTAAGTGCCATTAACCCGGGCAATTACAATTCCAACATTGGCACCAAAGAGGCGGCTGCACTGGCGAAACAGCCGTACTCACAACCGGGCTCGATATACGCGAAGTACATAGCCGAGGAAATTGAGTACATGTCAGATCGCAGCATGTACAAGGACTCAGACGATGTTTCTGCTGCGATCATGCACGCTTTATTCAATGCGGCGCCGAAGCCCAACTACCTGGTCGTTCCTAACCAGGGCGAGGCGGAATCGACGATTCGCAAGATTATCGAAGAAACAGCCGAGCTCAACGCTGATCAGGAATTTTCCTACAGCGACGACGAGTTGATACAGATGCTGAAAGAAGCGACGGCTGTGCAACGAGCGCGCGGCAAATAGCGGACCTTCAACTATTGTTCTATATTCGGCGACGACTTGACTAGCGGTGCTGCTGTACCGCCTCAAGTGATTTCTGGACATTCTCGGCAGGGGAGACTCCGCCAATCGTTTCGGAAATCTTGCCATCCGGCATCACTATGAACGTCACGCGTTCGGCGAAACCGTGTCCAATCTCAACCCCGCGAGAATCTTTGGCACCGTCGCGACCTTCATGGACGGTGATGCCATACGATTTCGCGATTGCACCGGATTCGTCAGAGGCTACAGCAAGCTCCCCCGCGCAGTACTCAGGATCTGCCGAAAAGTCGTTGAGACGCTCGATACTGTCAAGAGAAACACCAATCACGCTGGCGCCAGCTGCCTTGAACTTATCCATATTTTCGGCGAACTCGTGCGCCTGAATATTGCATCCCTGAGTATAGGCCGACGGATAAAAATAAATTACGGCAGGGCCCTTGCTGAGTGCGTCGCTGAGTGAATAATCAAAGGGAGTACCGGCCAGTGACGCCCGGGCCTCGAAGTTCGGTGCGGTATCGCCGGCGTTCAGTGCTGCGATAGCCGGCAGCGCAATGACGGTGGCTGCCAGAAGACCGTAGAGATAGCTTTTCATAACTTACACCCGTGAATCGGTTGGCCTGGATGGCCGGTGACCAGCAGCCATATTGACAATAGCGTGGGGCACGCGCAAGTGGCAAGAATGGGCTCAGCGCCGTGGACAGGTTCAACAAACGCAGGTCCGAAACGGCTATAATGTCCGGCCGCCCGACCGACACCGACCGATGCCAGCACCTTCCACCTCACTCTACAGCTATAACAAGTACTGGGCCGAATGCTATGGCATTGCGCCGGAGTTGCCGATGTCGCGTGCCGAAATGGATGCTCTGGGCTGGGATTCCTGCGACATCATTATCGTCACCGGCGATGCCTACGTGGATCATCCTTCATTCGGCATGGCCATCATCGGCCGTTTGCTTGAGGCGAATGGTTTTCGCGTTGGCATCATCGCGCAGCCGGACTGGCAATCGAAGGACGCGTTCGAGCAGTTAGGCAAACCAAACCTGTATTTCGGTGTTGCTGCGGGCAACATGGACTCGATGATCAATCGTTACACGGCGGATAAGAAAGTCAGAAATGACGACGCTTATACGCCGGGTGGTGTCGGCGGCAAACGACCCGACCGTTGTTCGCTGGTGTACTCACAACGTTGCAAGGAAGCCTACAAGGACGTGCCGGTAGTTCTCGGTGGCATCGAAGCGTCATTGCGCAGGATTGCCCATTTCGATTATTGGCAGGGCAGTGTGCGACGCTCGATTCTTCTCGATGCGAGTGCCGATATTCTGGTGTATGGCAACGCGGAGCGCGCTATCGTCGAGCTGTCGCATCGTATCGCTCGTGGTGATCGCGTCAGTGATATTACGGACGTCCGCGGTACAGCCTTTATTCGTCAGGATCGTCCAGAGGACTGGTGGGAAATCGATTCGACCCGAATTGATCGACCCGGTCGTATTGATCAGATTGTCAGTCCCTACGTAAACACGCAGGAAAGCGAGGCCTGCGCCACGAAGCAAAGCGAGGGGGAAGATGACGACAAGGTTTTGCGCTTCGTCCCGGATGCGAAACGCAATCGGAGTCGCACCGTGATTCGACTGCCGTCGTTCGAGAAGGTCCGCAACGACGCCGTGCTTTACGCACATGCAAATCGTGTTTTGCATCTTGAGACGAACCCCGGAAATGCACGGGCGCTGGTGCAGTCGCATGAGGATCGGGATCTCTGGCTTAACCCACCCGCGATACCTTTGACCACCGCGGAAATGGATTACGTATTCGGCATGCCCTTTACTCGCGTACCACACAAAGCCTACGGCGACGCGCGCATTCCGGCTTACGAGATGATTCGTTTCTCGGTGAATATCATGCGCGGCTGTTTCGGCGGTTGCACCTTCTGTTCGATTACGGAACACGAAGGTCGGATCATCCAGAATCGTTCCGAAGAATCGATCCTCGAGGAAATCGAAAAAATTCGCGACACCGTGCCCGGGTTTACCGGCGTCATTTCCGATCTCGGCGGGCCGACGGCCAACATGTACCGACTCGCCTGCAAGAGCCGCGAGATAGAGGCGGCGTGCAGACTACCGAGCTGTGTTTTTCCCGACGTCTGCGGCAATCTGAACACCGATCACTCTTCACTGACCGGGCTCTACCGCAAGGCGCGCGCACTGCCGGGCGTAAAGAAGGTGCTTATCGCATCCGGGCTCCGCTATGACCTCGCTGTCAAAGATCCGGAGTACGTCAAAGAGCTGGTTACCCATCATGTCGGCGGTTATCTGAAGATCGCTCCGGAACACACGGAGAGGGGGCCGCTCGACAAGATGATGAAGCCCGGCATTGGTGCCTATGACAAGTTCAAGGAAATGTTTGAGCAGTTCTCGAAAGAAGCTGGCAAAGAGCAGTACCTGATTCCCTACTTTATCGCAGCTCATCCGGGCACCACCGATGAGGATATGGTGAATCTTGCGTTGTGGCTGAAGAAGAATAATTTCCGGGCAGACCAGGTGCAGGCGTTTTACCCGTCACCCATGGCAACAGCGACGGCGATGTATCACTCCGGCAAGAATCCACTGCGTAAGGTGACCTACAAAAGTGACAATGTGGACATCGTCAAGAGCCCGGAAAAACGGCGTCTGCATAAAGCACTGCTGCGTTACCACGATCCGAAGAACTGGCCGATGATTCGCGCGGCGCTCGAAGGCATGAAACTGGGCCACCTGATTGGACCAGGCAAGGACAAGCTGGTGCCGTTGCTGCAGCCGCGCGGCAGTCACTTGCAGGGTTCGGCACGCCGAAAAAACACCGCAGTGGCGCACGAGAAGCGGATTCGTAAGGGCAGGGTGCTATCGCAGCACACGGGGTTGCCACCGCGCGAGGACAGTTAGTCCGGCAAGCTCCGAGAGGGCTGTTTGGCGGGCAGGATGGACTCGAATCGCCTTGGGGCGATTTTCGCGGGGAAGTGCGGAGAGACGGGGCACTTCGCCCCGCCCTGATGTCCATATACAGACAATTCCAACGATTGACATTTCGGCTCGCGAATCGGGTAGAGGTTCGCTTGCGAATGCGAACCAGTTTTTCGGTGCATGCGCCTTCATATTCATGATTGTGAGCATGAGAGACGACTAAATCCCGTCTGTCCAGCTAAGCAGCGATTCGGCTTTTTAGCTTACCCAGCTGAGCAGCCGCTTTCCGGAAATGCATCTGAAGAATTTTGCAACACGTAAGTTATTGAAAAGATGGCGCGCCCGGCAAGATTCGAACTTGCGACCCCCAAATTAGGAATCTGGTGCTCTATCCGACTGAGCTACGGGCGCTTTTGATGAGTTGCGTACGATAGTGGCTTATCGCGCCGGTCGCAATCCTTTGCCTAATCAAGCTGCGAATCCGCCGCCATTAGTGCCATAATGCGCGCATGCAAGGCATCGTCGTCCGTACCCTGATCAGCATGCTGGGATTGTTCCTGGCCGACCGGCTCGTGCCCGGCGTCTGGATAGAGGGTACGGTCAATTTCGTGCTCGCGGCGTTACTTCTCGGACTCGTCAACGCGTTTGTGCGACCACTGCTATTCGTGTTGACCCTGCCTTTTACGATACTGACCCTCGGTTTGTTTATCTTCGTGATGAATGCTGCTTTGCTGGGGCTGGTTGCCGCGATGCTGGATAATTTTCAGGTGGCCGGGTTTTGGTCGGCCTTGTTTGGTGCCATCGTCGTCAGTATTACGAGTACCGTTGCGTCCTGGTACATCGGCCCCGCCGGTCGTTACGAGGTGTTTGTCGTACGTCGCCGCTAGTCGCCGCACATCGCAAAGGAAAATAACGGGCCTGCAATCCTGCCGGATTGAACAGGGCGATGACCCATTTTCTTTAAGAAAAACTAAGCTAATCATCGGGAGTTTCACACGTGAAAAATATTGTAGCGCCGGTCCTTATCGTTATCGGCAGTTTGCTATTTGGCTGCGGCAAACAAGCTTCTGCTCCAGAGCCGTCGGCCGTGAGCCATGAGGATGGCACGCTCGCCGCTGAGCAAGCAGCGCTTCAGATTGATGGCGAATACATGCGCGGTATTGTCAAAGAAATTTCCGACGATCGTTACGAAGGACGCGGCCCGGGCACGCGCGGCGACGCAGCCGCTCGGAAATATTTAGCCGAACAATTAGCAGCGTTGGGTTTGCAGCCCGGTGCTGCAGACGGTAGCTGGGAACAGCCATTCGAACTTGTCGGCATTAATTCAAAGCAACCCGAAACCTGGACTTTCGAACGCGACGGGAAGTCGATCTCACTGAAACAATGGGATCAGTTTATTGTCGGCAGCGGCGTACAAGAGACCCGGTCCGAGATTAACAACGCGGAACTGGTTTTTGTTGGCTACGGCATCCAGGCCCCGGAGTACGACTGGGATGACTACAAGGGCGTCGATCTCAAAGGCAAGATTCTTGTGATGATGAACAACGATCCGGACTGGGATCCGGAATTGTTCGGCGGAGAGACCCGGCTTTGGTATGGGCGCTGGGACTACAAATACCTGAGTGCCGCGCGCCAGGGGGCTGCCGGGGCGATCATTATCCATACCTCACCATCAGCTGGGTATCCGTTTCAGGTCGTGCAGACATCCTGGACCGGTGTGCAGTACGAGCTTCCGGCCGGTGAAGAGCCGCGTAGCCAGATTTCAGCATGGGTTACGGAAGATTCGGCACGCGAATTAATCGCGATGGCTGGTATGCATCTGGACGAACTTCGAGAACAGGCCTACAACCGCGATTTCAAACCCGTCCCACTGGGCATAACGACATCGATCTCGATGGACAACGAGTTGACTCAAGTGACTACCGGTAACGTATTGGGCCTGATACCCGGTAGTGATCCGGAGCTAAGTGACGAAGTCGTCATCTACACGGCGCATCATGACCATCTTGGTATTGGTACACCGAACGCAGAGGGCGATGCCATTTACAA
>JALHUQ010000065.1 GCA_022866645.1 Woeseiaceae bacterium
CCCGGCGTGGTTTGCGCACATACACGGCAAATACGCCACGCCGGACCGTTCGATACTGTTGATGGGCGCGATGGCGCTTTTCATGGCGCTGACGGGCAGCTTCGTGAAACTCGCGATCGCAAGCTCGGTAGTTCGGCTCCTCGGCTATATCGTTTGTATCTTGTCGCTACCGAGCATTCGTCGAAATGCCGACAACGAGGCGCGCGCCAAAGCATTTCGCCTGAAGGGCGGTTACACGATTCCGTTGATCGCACTCGCTATTTGTTTCTGGTTGCTGGCGCAATCTGAGGCGGAGTCCTGGATCGCCGTTGGCGCGCTGCTGGCTGTCGGGTGGTTATTCTATGGCCTCGAGTTATGGTCGAAGCCGCGAAACACCCGGTAATCAAATGATGCGTGCGATCAACGCTTCTTCGGAATATACAGATCGGTTAACGTGCCTTCGAAGGCTTCGGAAGCAAAGGCGACCGTCTCGGACAAGGTTGGGTGTGGATGTATGGTCAGGCTGATGTCGGACGCGTCGGCGCCCATTTCAACCGCCAGACAAATTTCCGAAATCAAGTCGCCCGCATTCGGGCCGACGATTGCTCCGCCCAGCACCCGGTGGGTTTTCTTGTCGAACAACAGTTTCGTAAAACCTTCCGGACGTCCGATGGCCAAGGCTCTGCCACTGGCAGCCCAGGGAAACTGCGCTTTTTCGTAATCTACGCCCTGCGCTTTCGCTTCGAGCTCCGTCAAACCGACCCAGGCAATTTCAGGATCGGTGTACGCGACTGAAGGAATCGACCGCGCGTCAAAGTAGCTCTTCTCGCCTGCGATAACTTCAGCGGCAACCTTGGCCTCATGCGTGGCCTTGTGAGCCAGCATCGGACCACCAGCAAGATCACCGATCGCAAAGATGTGCGCTACGTTCGTGCGCATCTGCTTATCGACAGCGATGATGCCGCGCCGGTCCACCGCGACTCCGGCCTTCTCTGCGGCGAGTGTGCCACCGTTTGCGCGGCGACCGACCGCGACCAGAACGCGATCATAAACACCCACCGACTTCGCATTCTTCCCCTCAAAAGTCACTTCGATTCCCGGCACTGTCGCCCGCATGCCCGTGACCTTGGTCGATACCATGATCGCTTCGTAGCGACTCTTGATAATCTTCAGGAACGGGCGCAGCAGGTCGGGGTCAGTGCCCGGCATCAATGTGTCAGTCAATTCCACGACGCTGACCTCCGTACCGAGCGCGCGATAAACACAAGCCATTTCGAGCCCGATAATTCCACCACCAACGACGAGCATTTTCTGCGGGATCGGCATGAGTTCCAGCGCACCCGTTGAATCAACAATGCGCGGATCGTCGGGTAACCCCGGTAGCATGACCGGCTCCGATCCTGCCGCGATAATGCAGTTTTTGAAATCGATAGTTTCGTCATTATCAAGGCGAAGGCGATGCGGCGATTCGAATTTGGCCAAACCATTGATGACTCGAACCTTGCGTTGCTTGGCCATGGTCGCCAAACCACCGGTAAGCTTGCCGATAACTTCATCTTTCCAGGCACGCAGCTTCGTGCCATCGATCCTGGGTTTGCCGAACGTTATGCCATGGTCAGCCATCGCTGCCGCTTCATCGATGACCTTGGCGGCATGCAGCAGCGCTTTTGAGGGTATGCATCCGACATTCAGGCAAACGCCCCCAAGCACAGGCCAGCGCTCAACGAGAATGACATCGACGCCGAGATCCGCCGCCCTGAAAGCGGCGGTATAACCGCCAGGACCGGCGCCAATCACCACCAACTGAGCGGTATGTGTTGCATCGCCTTTGGCGACGCCCGTGACGGCGGCCGCGATTTCAGCCGGTGACATCACCTGCGTCGCTTCGAAAGACGCTTCGAGTGACTCTGCGCTAATTGCAGCGTCGGACGGTTCAATAATCGCGACGACACTGCCGGTGGAGACCTTGCTGCCCACGGCGACATTCAGGGAGACGATCTTGCCAGCCGATTCGCTGGGCACATCCATCGACGCCTTGTCGGTTTCGATCGTGACCAATGGATCATCAACCGCGACCGTGTCGCCAACGGCGACGAGGACTTCGATAATCTCGACATCCGCGAAATCGCCCAGATCCGGAACACGCAGCTCCACTCTGTCAGCCACTAGGGTTCCGCCTTTAACAGGGCGGCAACGTCAGCCAGTACTTTTCCGAGATAGGTCGTAAAACGTGCAGCCTGTGCACCATCAATGACTCGATGGTCGTAGGAGAATGATAGCGGCAGCATCAGCCGCGGTTCGAATTCCGAACCGTTCCATACTGGCTGTATGGAGGATCGCGAGACTCCCAGGATCGCGACTTCGGGTGCGTTAACGATCGGTGTAAAAGCCGTTCCGCCGATACCGCCGAGGCTCGAAATCGTGAAGCTCGCGCCCTGCAACTGCGGCGCCTTAAGTTTGCCGTCACGCGCCAACGCCGAAAGCTCGCCGAGTTCGGCTGCGATCTCGTAGACGTCTTTTTTGTCAGCGTCACGAATAACCGGCACAACCAGTCCTTGCGGTGTGTCCGCCGCGAAACCGACGTGCCAGTATTTTTTGTAGACGAGGCTTTCGCCGTCGTCCGACAGCGACGAATTAACTTTCGGAAATTCCTTGAGAGCCGCAACACAGGCCTTCAAAATGAAGGCGAGCGGCGTCAGAGAAATGCCGCGGTCCTTCGCCGGACCCTTGAGTTCCTGGCGTTTTGCTTCGAGATCGGTGATATCCGACAAATCGTGCTGCGTAACATGCGGCACGTTGAGCCAACTGGCCTGCAGCCGCGGTCCGGAAATTTTTTGAATGCGCGTCAGTGGCTGAACATCAATCTCACCAAACTTCGAAAAATCGATGCTGGGAACTTTTGGCAACCCTCCAGCACCCGGCGCGCCGGCCTGACCTGTCAATATCGCTTTGACGAAGGCCTTGATGTCGTCGTGCAAAATTCTGTTCTTCGCGCCCCTGCCCGTTACCTGGACCAGATTGACACCGAGCTCGCGTGCGAGTTTGCGGACGGACGGGCTGGCATGCGCTCTCGAGAAGCCGGCTTCGTCGATCGCCGGCAGAGACTTGGGCGCTTGATCAACGGCCGCCTGGGGAACTGGCTTCGGAGCTGCTGCGGGCACGACCTTTTCAACAGCGGCCGCGTCAACCCTGGAGTCGGCCACTGCTATCGCGTCGATGACAGCCAATGACGTCCCTGCTGACACTTTATCGCCAACTTTTACCAATACTGACTCGATGGTTCCTGCCACAACCGCGGGAACATCCATAGCCGCCTTGTCTGTTTCCAGCGTGACGAGCGGGTCCTCGATTTCCACCTTGTCGCCCGCCGAAATATGCACCTCGATGACATCAACACCGTCAAAGTCGCCGAGATCCGGCACGACCAGAGTCTGCTTTCCAGCTGGCTTACCTGGCGCATCGTTGTCGGTAGCTAATACCGTCGTTTCACCGCTGATTGGCATTGTGATTGCCGGCGTAATCATGACCGTATCGCCGACCAGCATCCCGAGTGTGCCAATAACATCGCCGGTCGATACGGTGTCGCCGACACTGACAGTCAGCGTCTCAATGACGCCGTTTTCCGCTGAGGGTATGTCCATCGATGCTTTGTCGGTTTCGACGATGATCAGGCCGTCCTCGCGCTCTACGGTGTCGCCGACTTTGACCAACACCTCAATGATTTCAATGTTTTCGAAATCACCGAGATCGGGAATGACTATGTCGATAGTTGTCGTCACTAGCTTATCCCCACGCCCTTACAGAGTCACCGGATCGGGACGATCCGGATCAATGCCGTATTTCTTGATCGCTTTCGCGACGGTCTCCTGATCCAGAACGCCGTCGTCGGCCAAAGCCTTAAGCGCCGTGACCGCGATATAGCGCTTGTCCACTTCAAAATGCTGTCTCAGCGCCTTGCGGGCATCACTACGCCCGTAGCCGTCGGTGCCGAGCGAAACAAATCGGCCGGGCACCCAACGCTGAATCTGGTCAGAAACGATCTTCATGTAGTCGGTCGCGGCAATATACGGTCCCGGTCGATTGGCAAAGCATCGTTCGACGTAGGACTTGCGTGGCTTTTCTGCCGGGTGCAGCTGATTCCAGCGTTCAGTCTCCATTGCGTCGCGGCGCAATTCGTTGAAGCTTGTCACCGACCAGATATCGGTTGGAATACCAAAATCATTCATCAGCAATTCGGCCGCAGCGATGACTTCACGGAGTATCGTTCCCGACCCCATGAGCTGTGCCCGAATCTTGCCCTGGCCACCAACATTGAGCAGGTACATTCCACGCAGAATGCCGTCCTCGACCCCGGCCGGCATGGCCGGATGGACGTAGTTCTCGTTCATGCAGGTGATGTAATAAAAAATATCTTCCTGCTCACCCATCATGCGGCGCAGGCCATCCTGAATAATGACGGCCAGTTCGTACCCGTAGGTCGGGTCGTAGGCCCGACAATTCGGAATCGTCGACGCACTCAGGAGGCTGTGGCCGTCCTGGTGTTGCAGTCCCTCGCCCGCGAGGGTTGTTCGGCCAGCAGTGCCGCCAATCAGGAATCCGCGCGTCTGTTGATCACCGCCTGCCCAAATAAAATCACCGATGCGTTGAAAGCCGAACATCGAGTAATAGATGTAAAACGGCACCATCGGCACATTGTGATTGGAGTACGCGGTACCGGCCGCGGCCCACGAACAAAACGCACCGGCTTCGTTAATACCCTCCTCAAGAATCTGCCCTTTTTGATCCTCGCGGTAATACATCAACTCGCCCGAATCCTGTGGCTCATACAGCTGGCCTTTTGAGGAGTAGATGCCGACCTGGCGGAACATCCCTTCCATGCCGAAGGTACGCGCTTCGTCCGGGACGATCGGGACTATGTGTTTGCCAATCTTCTTGTCGCGCGTGAGCGCCGTCAGGATGCGAACGAACACCATCGTTGTTGACGCTTCTCGTTCGCCGGTTCCTTCCAGCTGTGTTTTGAACGCCTCCAGTGGCGGCACAGGCAATGCTGTGGATTTGGCGCGACGCGCAGGCAGGAATCCACCCAGCGAGCGGCGCCTTTCGAGCAGATATTCAATCTCGGTGCTATCCGCTGCCGGTTTGCAATACGGAACGCTCTCGATGTCCTTGTCGGAAACCGGAATGTTGAAGCGATCACGAAAGCTCTTGATCTCATCGATATCGAGCTTCTTCTGCTGATGGGCCGTGTTCTGGCCTTCGCCGGCCGAACCCATACCAAACCCTTTGACCGTCTTTGCCAGGATTATCGTCGGACCACCTTTGTGTTTGGTCGCCGCGTCGTAGGCCGCATACACTTTTCGTGAATCATGGCCGCCGCGTTTCAAATACCAGATTTCGTCATCCGACATATTCGCGACCATGGCTGCCGTTTCCGGGTGCTTGCCGAAAAACGTGTCACGCACGTACTTGCCATCCATCGATTTGATCTTCTGGTACTCGCCATCGACCGTCTCTTCCATGATCTGGCGCAACTTGCCGGAATGATCGCTGGCAAGCAGTGGGTCCCAATTGGATCCCCAAACCACCTTGATGACGTTCCAACCTGCCCCGCCGAAGGCGGCTTCGAGTTCCTGGATGATCTTGCCGTTGCCACGTACCGGACCGTCCAGACGCTGCAGGTTGCAGTTCACGACGAAGACGAGGTTATCGAGGCCCTCGCGTACGGGCATCGTGATTGCGCCCATCGACTCTGGTTCGTCCATCTCGCCATCACCGAGAAGGGCCCAGACCTTGCGATCGCTCGGCGGCGTCATACCGCGATTTTCCATGTAGCGCATGAATCGAGCCTGGTAAATCGCCATCATCGGGCCGAGACCCATGGATACGGTGGGGAACTGCCAGTAATCGGGCATCAGCCAGGGGTGCGGATAGGACGATAGCCCGCCGCCGCCAACCTCCTTACGAAAGCGATCCAGTTGCCCTTCATTCAAGCGACCTTCAAGGAAGGAGCGTGCGTATATGCCGGGGGCGGAGTGGCCCTGGGTGAAGATCATGTCACCGCCCTGCTTTTTCGTGTCGGCACGCCAAAAATGGTTGAAGCCGACCTCATACAGGGTCGCAGATGACGCGTAACTCGAAATATGTCCGCCGTATTCGGTATTGACCCGATTCGCGCGCACGACCATTGCCATGGCGTTCCAGCGCAGGTAAGCCTCGATGCGCCGCTCTATAGTGCGATCACCCGGATACTCGGGCTGACGCGCGGTCGAGATGGTGTTCAGATAGGCCGTATTCGGACTGTAGGGAAGATAAGCACCCGAGCGTCGTGCGAAATCGATCATCTGATTGAGAAGAAAATGCGCGCGTTCCGGACCGTGCTGCGCCAGTACTGAATCGATCGACTCCAGCCATTCCGTCGTCTCGATAGGGTCAATGTCATCGAAAGGGTTGAACTTGCTCATATTTTGTCCACTGGGCGCCCGTCAGAAACCGTTCTGATCTGCGGCGTGAATTAGTTCAGGTGTCCTGCTAGGATCACCGCTTTATTGCACCGGACCGTGCGTTTGTCGTTGCGGTCGACATCTTCAAGGTTTGTGCCGTTGGGGTCAAGCTTAAAACGGCGACAAAACAGGACCAGAAATGAACCTACCCGAGCTTCAGAATATCCGTATCTTTCAAAAACTTGGCCGCGTTGATGCCAAGTCGCTGGCGAGCTGCGATCAGTTACTTTTGATACTACCGGCCAAGCCCGCAACGAGTCATTTCAATCAGCTCCCGGAAGGCCGAAAAATGCAGCAGGTACTGCGTCGCTCAGCGCCCGACTCGACGCCCACTTTCACAACTCGACTTGCGAACCAGCGACAAACGCTGGTCGTCGCCGGAACATTGGACAAGGACGCAAGTGCCTACGATCAGTTATCTCTGGGACGCAAGCTCGTCGCCGCGGCGTGTCACCAAAATGCGGGCAGCCTCGGAATCGCGGTGATTGGCTTTGACAGCACTCGGCAAGCAATCATTTTCAACAATATGGTCGCTGCAGCCCTCGCGGCTGCCTTTCTGTTGCCATCCTACCGGAGCAAGAAATCACCGCCCGTCATCAAGTCACTGCGACTGCTCGGCGCTGATGAGAAAGTCGATACCGCAAGAACTGAAGCCGAAGCCAAAGGCAATAATCTGGCGCGCTGGCTGGCGACGATGCCACCGAACAAGCTTAACGCGGTCAGTTACGCAGACCTTATTAGCGCACTGGCGACGTCCAGCGGCTGGGCCTACAAACGATTCAATACCAAAGAACTGACAAAACTGGGCGCCGGTGCGTTCGTCGCTGTTGCCCAAGGCAATGACGACGACAGCGCGGGAATCATCCGACTTCGGTATCGGCCCGGCAAGAAGACTGCCAAGGCCGATCTCGGGCTGGTCGGCAAAGGTATTATTTTTGATACCGG
>JALHUQ010000066.1 GCA_022866645.1 Woeseiaceae bacterium
CCTGCGCATCGACAACCGTTCGCAGCAGGCGGCACTGGACGGCGACCTGCAGATCAATTCGGTTCTGTGGTCCTGCGGCGAGAATACCAAGGGTCAGACGCTGGCGGGCACCGCGGTAACCGAAGAAGCGTTTGCGACCAATGATGCAAGCTATGGACAGGGTGGCCAGTTCGCGACCATAACGGCCGGCGCAGCAACCAGTCCGACCGCGAACAACGATACAGAGTTACAGCTGCTCGGCGGCTCGCTGGGTATCGCATCGCTGCCGTGGAACACATCACTGATCGACAACGCAGCGCCGGTTGCGACGTCCGAGCCTTCCGCCGGCCCCGGCGAACATCTTGGCGCGCTGGCGGTTGGCGGCAGTGACTGGACGGCCGACTGGACCTACGGCATTCACAGCGGCAATCGCGCCGAGGCCCTGTGGTTCGAAACGCTATAGCGCGCTATAGCCAGGCGTCGCGGGGATGCCTGGCTTTCAAAAACACGGGGTGAAATTGTGACTGCACAAAAAAACAAACCGGCCACGCAGCAATTGCTGCGTGGCCTCTGCATGATGCTGGTATTCGGCATTGCACAGGCACAGGAAATACAGACACCTGAGATTGCACCGCCGCCGCAGCCGGCCGCGGTCATCGATGAGGTAGTGGTAACCGGGCGCTTTCTTAGCTCGAGCCAGCAACTGGTCAACGAACGCATCACTGATAGCGCGGTCGTCGACCTGCTGGACGCTGAAACGATACAGCGACTGGGTGACTCGACCGTCGGTTCGGCGTTGCGGCGGGTCCCGGGCCTGTCACTGGTCGCTGACAAGTTCGTCTACATTCGGGGTCTCGGCGAGCGCTATTCCTCCAGCTTCCTGAATGGCGCACAGATACCGTCACCGGACCTGACGCGAAACGTCATACCTCTGGATGTCTTCCCGACCTCCGTAGTGCAGTCGCTGCGCGTGCAAAAAGCCTGGTCGCCGGACCTGCCGGCGAATTTCGGCGGTGGTGCCGTAGATATCCGCACCAAGGGTATTCCGGATGCGTTCACCGCACTGTTCGAAATCGGCTCAGGTTACAACTCGCTGAGTTCCGGCGCCGGCCTCAGTTATGCCGGTGGAAGCGATGACAAGTTCGGTACCGACGACGGCACGCGTGCACTGTCACCGAATATCCTCGACGTGATCAATCAGTACCAGGGCGACGTCAGCGTGCAAAATATCCTGAGCACGATGCAGCGGCAGGATCCAACGGCGACGATGGCAGACGCACAGGCTGTGAATCGGTCACTCGGCCTGGAATTGAACCGCAACATTGGCGTGCAGACGAATAA
Organism: Woeseiaceae bacterium; assembly: GCA_022866645.1. GTDB lineage: Bacteria > Pseudomonadota > Gammaproteobacteria > Steroidobacterales > Woeseiaceae > UBA1847. The sequence continues at coordinate 1,321 of JALHUQ010000066.1, forward strand.
CATGCCAGCCGATATACGCGTACGTGGCGGTATTGGTAATCAGTACGAAGTCGGCCGCGACTGGGAACTCGGTTTTGGTATCGGCGGCTCATACCAGACGGACTGGCGCAAGACCACGTCCGTCGCGACCAACTTCAATTTCCCCGACCAGCGCACGAGCACCGAGGAAGAAACCACGTATTCGGTGAACATGGCCGGTACAGCCAGTCTCGGCGCCACTTTCCTGCAAGATCACACGATTGCGACGACTACGCTTTGGTTGCGCAATACCGATGATGAAACGGCAACGCGTGATTTCTTTAACGAAAACCGCGAGATTCAGGATGGCCTCGGATTTCGCGGCTACCGGTTGCAATACGAGCAGCGCGAGATGCTGACCAACCAGGTGACCGGTACGCATTACCTCGGCGACGCCACCCGGGAACGCTTTCCTTTCCTCGACAGGCTGCTCGGTTTCGTGCCAACTGAAACCAGCATTTCCTGGTTCCTGTCGGACTCCGAAGCCACGACCGATATTCCGAACCAGGTCGAAATCGCCTCACAAACCGTCACGAATCCGACAACGGGCGCCGTCCTTGCCGAGCAGGTCGCGCTTAGCAACACTGCCGGCGATTTCCGGTTTACGGACCTCGAAGATCAGGTACAGAACTACGGCTGGTCATTCAAGTTGCCTTTCGATCGCAACCACAACAGCTTCGCGCTTAGCGGCGGTTACAGCCATGCGCGAAAAGCGCGCAGCTACCGGCAGACACAGTTGAGCCTTGGCCCGAATGCGGTCGCCGACAACTCGGCGTTGCAGGGTTCGCTGGACAACGTGTTCTCGGATAGCAACATCAGCAGCGACTCGAACAACTTCCTGTTCGACCGCCAGGGAACCAACAACGAAAGCTACCTCGCAGCGACAATGACCGATGCTGTGTTCGGCAACGTGGAATGGATCTGGGACGACACCTGGCGAATCTCCACCGGGGCACGTTGGGAAGATTATCGGCAGGCAGCCGTGAACTGGAATCCCTACGGTTTTTCAGAGGACAACCCGCAAGTGACCACCGATCCGGACGAACTTGCCGCTGGCACATTCTACGAAGACAAGGTTTATCCGGCCGCCTCGGTTACCTATATGAGCGACTGGCTCGCCGATACATTCCAGTTGCGCCTGGGCTGGAGCCAAACCGCGGTACGGCCTGACCTTCGGGAAATCACCGGCGCGAGCTACATCGACCCTATTACGGATGACCTGACTCGCGGCAACCCCGGAGTACAGCCCGCTGACCTGGACAACTATGACCTGCGTGCCGAATGGTTCTTCGGCAACGGCGACAACTTCACGATGACGCTGTTCCGCAAGGACATCGAGAAGCCCATCGAGTACTTTGAATCGGCGGCCAGCGACACGACGGTCGCCCGCGAAATCGTCAACGCCACCTCTGCAACGGTTCAGGGCGTCGAGTTCGAGGCGCTGAAGAAGCTGGATTTCCTCGGCAGCGCATTCGAGACACTTTTTGTGCAGGGCAACGTCACCCTCCAGGATTCCGAGCTGGTCTGCGACCTGAATGCGGCAAACTCCTGCGCAGCCGATTCACCGACGAATGCAGTTCGCAAGCTTAGCGGCGCATCGGACTACGTGGCGAACGTGACGTTGGGTTTTGACTCGCCCGACGCAAAACACACGGCGTCACTGATCTACAACGTGTTCGGCGAGCGCCTGTACGTTGCTGGCCGCAACGGCGCACCGGATGGCTTCGAACAGCCCTTCCACTCCCTCGATTTCACCTACTTCTGGTACCCGACGGAGAACATCACCCTGAAGCTCAAGGCACAGAACCTGCTGGACAACAGCATCAGCATTGAGCGCAACGGCATTCAGACCTACGCGGAAGACCCGGGCCAGACCTTCGGTATCGTGTTTAGCTGGTCTCTATAGAAAAGCAGTTTCAACCCCCCCCGCACCTGAGGCCCCACCGTTGGGGCCTTTTTTTTAGGCGGTATTGCACGACCGCTGCCGGAATAGCAATGACAGATTCCATGCGGAGTAATCCTGTTGCCAGGTCTCAAATCGACAAATAAGCGTTAACATGCTCCTGGAGACAGACTCACTGCGTTGGAGCTTACGATGAAAAGAATAATTGCTTTGTTGACCCTGGTAGCTATGTTTGCCGGTTGCGACCGGCCGGCAACAGAATCCGAACCTGTTGCAAATGATCAGGAACCCGCGGCAGCTGTCGACGCCGAGCTTTCCATTTACGCGGCAGCCGTCGCCAGCGCGACACGTCCGGAAGCAGATCGCGCCAGCGACGCCGGCCGTAAGCCCGAAGCGGTGCTCGAGTTTCTTGGTATCCAGCCGGGCGATGTCGTTCTCGAGATGTGGGCCGGCGGTGGTTACTACACTGAACTACTTTCTAAGGTAGTTGGTGAAAGTGGCAAAGTCGTTGTGCACGCGAACACGCCGATCCTGAATTTCGCTGGTGAAGCTCACACGATGCGGCATGCTGACAATCGCCTGCCCAACGCCGAGGTCCTGCTCGCCGAGAACAATGAGCTTGCACTCGAGGCCGACAGCTTTGATGCAGCAACAATCATTCTCAATTATCACGACCTCTACTGGTCGTCAGAAGAATACGGCTGGGATGTGATCGACGTGCCTGCTTTCCTGGCCGAGCTGTACAAGGGCATCAAGCCTGGTGGAACGCTCGGTATCGTCGATCATCAGGCCGTTAGCGGGTCGCCCGCGGAAACCGGCAATACGCTGCATCGCATCGATTCGGCGATTGTAATCGCTGAACTCGAGGGCGTCGGCTTCGTCCTCGAAGGAGAAAGCAATGTGTTGGCCAATCCCGAAGACGATCATACGAAGGGCGTCTTCGACCCGGAGATACGCGGCAAGACAGATCGTTACGTGCTGCGCTTCAGGAAGCCTGAATAAATGAAATCCTCACGACGAAGTTTTATCCGCACTGCATCTGCCATCGGCGCCCTCGCGGCGTTGCCAGGCTGGGCTTGTACTCAAAGTACTGCGCGTAAATCGCTAGCCATCCTGATTCTGGGTGGGACAGGGTTTATCGGGCCGCATGAGATTAACTACGCCTTATCTCGCGGTCACAAAGTCAGCATGTTCAATCGTGGCAAGACGGCGCCGGGCCTGTTTCCAGACGTAGAGACACTCATCGGCGATCGGGATGATCAGCTAGCGGCACTGAAAGGCCGGGATTGGGACGCGGTCATCGACAACTCGGGGTTCTATCCGCGCCACGTGCGTCTCTCCGCCGAGTTGCTGAAGGGGCACGTGGGTCAGTACATGTACGTTTCCAGCATCTCTGCTTATGCCGACACGCTGACCTTGGAGGACGACGAATTTACTTCACCGTACGCAGTGATGGACGATCCGACGGATGAATCGGACCCGATTTACGGCGAGACGTATGGCCCCCGCAAGGCCTTGTGCGAGCAGGAAGTCACGAAAGTCTTTGGTGACAAGGCCATCAATGTCCGTCCCGGCATCATCACCGGCACCGGCGACCCGACCGAGCGTCTGCGTCACTGGCTGGTGCGCATGGTGGCTGGTAACGAGATATTGGTTCCGGGGGTGGAAGATTTGCCGGTGCAATACATCGATGCCGCTGACATGTGCGGCTGGATGGTGCGCATGCTGGAAGATGGCAAAGGAAGTGGCCCTTATAACGCGGTCGGTGCTGAAGAGCCGTATCGCGCGAGACCGCTCCTTGAAGGACTTCGCGATGCGATCGGTTCGACGTCGACATTGACCTGGATCGATTGGGAATGGATTCGGAAGGAAACCTCAGAAAATCCGAACTACGGTCCGTGGTATGGGGAAGGCCCCATTCCCTTCATGCAGGTCAATAATGACAGGGCGATTGCAACAGGGCTGACGTTCAGACCCATCGCGGATACCGCGAAGGATATGATCGCCAAACTGGATGAACACATTGTTCGGGAAGGTCGACAAAGCGGATTCGATGCGGACACGGAAGCGGCGCTATTAAAGAAGTGGCACGCGGAAAAGGGCTAAGGACTCATGATGACGTTATCCAAACCACCTTACGAGCGCACGCTGTATCCTGAAATCGAACCC
>JALHUQ010000067.1 GCA_022866645.1 Woeseiaceae bacterium
CGCTGATGACCATTGAAATTGCGAGTGCCAGCAGCGCCCACCAAATCGGCGCCGGCCGGATAATGGCAGTTACAACAATGACCATAAGCGCAACAATGACATGCGTACGAAAGCTGGATTCGCCTTTCCTGGATATTCGAAGGCCCTGCATGGCGAACGAAAGCCGGCGGACAAAAGGCAGGTTCTTGTTCTCAGTCATATCTCTATCGGTCACTCTTACTCGGTTGGGGTAAGGCATGGTACCGCGCCTGCGAAACACTCAATGCCAGGCATAACTGGCCCGCGTAGTAGAGTGGCAGTCCCCAAACGTAGTTGGGGAAATCGGTATGCACCAGCCTTGCTAATGCGACGGACAAGTCGGAAAGAAAGAACATCAGCGCGCCAGCCAATATCAGTGTGGGCGCTCCCATTCCACGAGTGCCGAATGCCGTGATAACCATAACACTGATGACGGTCGTGTAAATGTATACGGGAAGCGTGAGTTCTTGCGGAGTGTGCGGGCCCAGCCACGAGGCGACGACGATAGCGCAGCCAATAATCGGCAACGCCGCGAGAGCCATCCATCGAAGATTGACGCCAACAACGACAAACGCAGTGACATAAGCGAGGTGTGCCAGCAGGAATGCCGTCAAGCCACCGAGAAACGCGCGTTGAGTTTCGCCGATCAGAAAGACATCACCCAGGAAAGACAAGGCCAGCCCGAAAAGCAAAACCCTGCCGTAAGTCGATTCCAATGCGCCAGCCAGAATCGCGACGGCGAGGAACCCGCACGAGGCGAAGACTTTGGCGCCAGCTGCGACCAGCGGCAAATCGGCCAGCAATGAATCTACCAAAACGAGGCAGCTTATGCCCGTAACGATAAGCGCTGTTCTGGTTCGATCGTCCATATGCGATTAGTCTACAATGTCCCGACCCACACGTGGACATGCAATGACAGAAGCGGCGCCCAATACGAAATCATTCTGGCAGGAGCTGCAGCGACGAAGAGTCGTACGTGTCGCACTTGCCTATATGATCGTTGGGTGGCTCCTGATTCAAGTTGCCGATGTGACACTGGAACCGCTACACCTCCCTGTCTGGGCAGGAACTCTGGTTATATGGCTGGTTGGGTTGGGATTTCCGGTTGCGGTCGTTCTCGCGTGGGTATTGGACCTGACGCCGCAGGGTATCGCCGTCACACCCAATATTTCCGAGCCAACCATAGACGACGCGACAATCGCCGTACTTCCGTTCGTCAACATGAGTGGCGACTCGGAGAACGAATACTTCAGCGACGGCATGTCAGAGGAACTGCTCAATCTGCTGGCGCGGCTAAAGCATCTGCGAGTCTGCTCGCGAACGTCTGCGTTTTCTCTCAAGGGTACGACGCTGGATATGCCATCCATATCCAGTAAGCTGGGCGTTCGCTATGTACTGGAAGGAAGTGTCCGTCGCGCCGGGAACAAGGTTCGGATAACGGCGCAGCTGATCGATGCACGCGAAGATTGTCATCTGTGGTCGGAGACCTATGACCGTGAGTTGCAGGATATCTTTGCCGTGCAGGACGAAATTGCTGGTCATATTTTTTCTTCGCTCAAACTGACGCTAACACCGGACGAGCGGCAGGCCATCCAGTCAACCACACAGAATGTTAATGCGCTGGATTTCTATCTCCGCGGTCGAGAACTGTATCACCGAACAGAACCGGGGCATCTTGAAGAATCCCGCAAGATGTTTGAAGAAGCGCTGAGAATAGACCCGGACTATGCACTGGCCTGGGCTGGGATTACCTACACCCATGTCGATACCTACTGGTATCGAGACAAGCGGTCCGTGTGGATAGAACGGGCGCATGAGTCGAGCAAAAAGGCCGTTCAACTCGCACCCCATCTGGCCGAATCGCACGGTGCACGCGGGCTCGCATACCGGGTCGATGGACAGCATGAAAACGCCGAAGCGGAGTTCCTGAAAGCGATGGAAATCAATCCGAACCTGTTCGAGCCCATACATTTTTATGCGCAAATGGCGCGCAGCATGGAGCGTTATGAAAAGGCTGCAGAATTGTTCGAACTCGCCGCGCGGGCGCGGCCGGAGGACTACCAGGCAATGGCGTTGGCCGCGAATATGCATGCCGCCATCGGCGACACGGCAAAATGCCTTGAGGCGGCCAAGGAAACATTCATTCGGGTCAAGCATGCACTGGAGTTGAACCCTGCGGATCCGCGTGCTCTGGTACTGGGCGCCGGTAGTCTGCACTACACAGGCGATACCGAAACCGCAGTTGCGTGGGTTGAACGAGCCTTTAAACTCGACCCGGAGTCATCCAGCACGGCCTATAACTCCGCATGCCTGTTCGCCAATATTGGTGAAATCGAGCGAGCGCTGGATTGTATCGAGCTGGCCATAAAACTGGGTTCACGCAACGAGCGCTATTATCAGACCGATGTTGACCTCAACCCTCTGCGCGAGCACCCGAGATTCATCGAGCTGATGAAACGTCTTTAGCCGACAGGTGCGGGAATTATCTGCTGTTGGATGGAAAAACAATGAAAAGAATTGCCTTGATCTTGCTCCTGTTCGTCGCGTCGGTGAATGCAGGTGCTGCGGAAACGGTTAAAGAGTTTCGCGGTACGGGTAACACGACGACGGCCATCTTTACGGTCGCAGCGCCCTGGGTGCTCGACTGGAGACTGGATGGTGATTACGACCAGCTTATCGCGCTCGACATCACTTTGGTTGAGGCACATACGGGACGACATGTTGGTCGCGTACTGCACACCAAGCACAAGGGCAATGGCGTGAAGCTTTTCAAAGATGCCGGGCAGTACCAACTGCGAATCAGTTCGTCCCTTGCGCGCTGGACGCTCAAGGTTCAGCAGCTGCAGCCGGAAGAGGAAGAGCTTTATACGCCGAGGAAGCCGAACTGAAGCGCGGCATACGCGGCCCGGATGCGACTATCGCAATGTTGTGCGATCATCGAACGCATGCGTGAAATCAACAGCAACAAGGGCAGTGCAGTCGTCAGTTTTGCGGCTGTAATTGTCGTTATATACGGCCTGCAAATGGCGAAGGCGCTGCTGGTGCCTTTCCTGATTGCCGCGTTTCTTGCGCTCATTTCAGTTCGACCCATGCTGTGGTTGCAGCAAAAGCGCGTACCCGGGTTTTTGGCGGCAATGATTATCGTTTCCACCATCATGCTAATTCTGGCGATGGTCGGAGCTATTCTGGGGAGCTCGATCGCCGATTTCACCGCCGCACTCCCCGCATACCAGGCGCGACTGGATGTCATCGTTCAGGGGTTTCTGAACTTCGTCGCCGAGCACATAGATGGTATCAAGTCGATGCAAAACATTGGCGACATGATCGACCCGGGTTGGGCGATGAGACTGGTCGCATCCATTCTGAACAGCCTGAAGGATGTGCTGACGAATGCCTTCCTGATCATATTTACGATGATCTTCATGCTGCTCGAAGTTTCGAGCGTCGGCACCAAAGTCAAGGCGGCGTTCGGGCGCAGCGCTGACTCGCTCGAAGGTCCGCGGGCGTTTTTGCAGAACCTGGGCCGTTATCTTGGCATTAAGACCATCGTCAGTCTCGCGACGGGTGTCTGTGCGGGAACACTGACCTGGTCACTCGGCCTCGATTTTCCGTTGTTGTGGGCAATGCTGGCATTCCTACTCAATTACGTACCGACAATAGGTTCTATAATCGCCGCCGTGCCGGCAGTCTTGCTGGCGCTGGTGCAGCTGGGGCCCGGCGCTGCTGGAGCAACCGCCGTTGGGTTTGCGGCAATCAACGTCGTGTTCGGCAACATTATCGAACCACGACTGATGGGTTACGGTGTCGGTATTTCACCGCTGGTCATTTTCGTAGGGCTGGTTTTCTGGGGCTTCATATTTGGCCCCGTCGGCATGCTGTTATCGGTGCCGCTGACCATGACGCTTAAATTGAGTCTCGAAAGCGATGAACGCACACGATGGATCGCGATCCTCATTGGCTCCGAACGGGACGCCCAACATGCGCTGACCCATCCGGCCAGCGAAGGGTCCTGAACGCTCAGGCGACGTCCAAGTCGTCCAAGTCGTCCAAGTCATCGTCGAGCGGTTCGCTTGATTCAAGTTGCTCCAGCAAATTGATGGCGACGGCCACGAAGTCGGTATCGGTGATTATGCCGACGAGATCGCCACCACTCATTACCGGCAAGCACCCGATCTTGTGTTTCTCGATAAACAACGCCGCCTGGCGCAAGCTGGCATGCACGTCGACAGTCGCAACGTCATTGACCATCACATCGCGAACAACTATTTCGTTTGCGTGAATTCGACTTCGGTCGTCGCGCAAGAACGAATCTGTCGCTGCGAGTACGTCGGTCAAGGTCAGCAATCCGACCAAAGTCTTGTCGTCGGTCACTGGCAAATGGTGGATCCGGTTCTCGTGCATCAGAGCACGCGCGTCAGCGAGAGTCGCGGACGGTGACACTGTGATTAGGTCGGTGCTCATGATGGCGTCGATACTGAACATGATCTCATCCTCCGATTTCAGTCTAGTCAAATCGGGCGGGGCGACCATTGCGATAAACACCTATTGGCGTTGTCTACCTGGCCCTGGAGTCGGAAATTGGCGATGAAATCGTCCCAGCAGGGGTCCTTCTTCGCGACGTCAAATCCTGGCGGGGCCACCGTCCTCCCGCTCGTGACTTGGCGACCACGAATGTGAAATACTGAACAGCTACACGCTGCGCCGGTCAAAATCACCATGAACAAGCGATGGATTCTGCCGTTCATAATCCTTTTAACCCCGACGCTCGGATATGGCGAAGAGCGCGACGGTAGAGAAGTCGTTCGAGATGCGATCAACCACTGGCGTGGCCTGTCGTCCTACACAGAAATGACCATGGTCATTCATCGCCCCGACTGGGAGCGATCGATGACCATGCGAGCCTGGACGATGGGTGATGAACACTCGCTGGTTCGGGTCGTAGAGCCCAAAAAGGA
>JALHUQ010000068.1 GCA_022866645.1 Woeseiaceae bacterium
CTGTCCTCGAAGCCGAGTCGCTGTCCGTAATTGACCGCCATAAAAATTACTGTGAATACGCCGCCGATATATAGCCAGTAAGCACAGAGAAAAATCATGACGTTGCGATACTGGCTGATCCTTTGAATGGTCGACTTAAGCTCGTCGTACGCCGCCCGAATGGGGTGACTGCTTACTTCGGTAGAACTGTGTTTTTCCTTTACAAAAAACAACAATGGCAACAGAAAGAGCAGCCACCAGATACCGACAGAAACGAAAGCATAACTAAACGCTTCTGTGGCGTTTTCAAGGCCGAATGTCTGTGGTGACTTCAGCATCCACAGATGTAAAGCCAGCAACAGCGCCCCGCCCAGGTATCCCACCGAAAAACCCAAGGTGGATACAAAGCTGTAATTTCGCGGCTCAGTCACATCGATGAGCAAGGAGTCGTAAAATACGGTTGAACTGTAGAACCCAACTGACGCGACAAGATACAAGGCCAGCGCAGACGGCCAGTCGCCCTGACCTATCCATCCGAGCCCGGCTGTCGCTACAGCGCCGGTGATCGCGAAAATAAGCAAGAAGCGTTTTCGGTATCCGCCGGCGTCAGCAATGGTGCCTAGAATAGGCGACAACAGAAACACGACAAGACTGGCAGAGAACGTGATCCAGCCGAGACGAATGGTTGCAGAGGATCCGCCGTCACCCACACCCCAGTAATTGCCGAGCACCAATGGAAACAGGACCGCCAGAACACTGAGCGCGAACGCCGAGTTTGCCCAATCGTACAGGGCCCACGTGATGACACTTTTTGTGAGTATCTTGGACTTCGGCAAAATGTTGCCTCAGACAGAGGGTTGGCGACTAGGCCGCTATCGCACCTCCTTGTGCTGCGCGGCACAGGGCAATCCGCCCTAGTGCTCTCGGGTTTTACGAAAAGCGATGTCGGGCCAGCGTTCCTCGGTCAGATTGAGATTAACCCGCGTTGGTGCAATGTAGACCAGACTGTCGCCGTGATCCAGTGCGAGGTTGTCGTGCGCCTTGCGCTTGAATTCGCCGAGCATTTTTTCATCATCGCATTCGACCCAGCGCGCCGTGGCGACGTTGATCGCCTCGAACTGACATTCAACTTTATATTCATCATTAAGGCGATGCGCGACGACCTCGAACTGCAGTGGCCCAACAGCACCGAGAATAAGGTCGTTGTTGCGCATCGGCTTGAAAAGTTGCGTCGCGCCTTCTTCACACAGCTGCGCCAAGCCTTTGTGCAATGCCTTCAGTCGCAAAGGGTCCTTCAATACGGCCCGCCGAAACATTTCTGGCGCGAAGTTGGGAATACCGGTAAAGCGAACCGACTCACCTTCCGAGAAGCTATCCCCAATATTGATCGTGCCGTGATTGTGTATACCAATAATATCACCCGCATAGGCAGTTTCCGCATGCTGTCGATCCGCTGCCATGAATGTGATCGCGTCCGGAATCTTCATTTCTTTTCCGGAGCGAACATGCAGCGTACGGATTCCTTTGCGATACTCGCCAGAACAGATACGCATGAAGGCAATGCGATCGCGGTGTCCCGGATCCATATTCGCCTGAATCTTGAATATGAAACCGGTCAGCGGCTCTTCAGTCGGCGACACCTGACGCTGTTCGGTTTCGCGATTCAACGGCGCTGGCGCGTAATTCACGAACTCATCCAGCAATTCCTTGACACCAAAATTTCCGATCGCGGAACCAAAAAACACCGGCGTCTGCTTCGCCGCAAGATAATCATCGATCGATAACGCCGGGCAAGCACCTTTCACCAGAGCTATCTCTTCCCGAAACTCATCCGCGAAATCGCCGAGAGCTATCGTTGCTTCAGCCGAATCCAGACCTTCGATCATATGGCGCGTGGACGCTTTTTCTCGCCCCACCCGGTCGTAAAGGAAAATTCGATCCTGTTGCAGGTGATACACGCCGCGAAGTGCACGCCCCATGCCGATAGGCCAGGTCACGGGTGAACACTGAATTTTCAGAACCGACTCGATCTCATCCAGCAAATCAATCGGTTCCCGCCCATCGCGATCGAGCTTGTTGATGAAAGTCATGATCGGCGTATCTCGCAGACGACAAACCTCCATCAGCTTGATGGTGCGAGTTTCCACCCCTTTTGCGCAGTCAATGACCATTAACGCAGAGTCGACTGCAGTAAGCGTTCGATAGGTGTCCTCGGAGAAGTCTTCGTGGCCAGGCGTATCGAGCAAATTGATAACGTGGCCGCTGTACGGAAACTGCATGACGGATGAGGTCACCGAGATGCCGCGCTGTTGCTCCAGTGCCATCCAGTCCGAAGTTGCATGGCGACTCGCCTTGCGACCCTTTACAGTGCCGGCAAGCTGGATAGCGCCGCCGTAAAGCAACAGCTTTTCGGTGAGCGTGGTTTTTCCGGCGTCCGGATGCGAGATGATCGCAAACGTACGCCGTTTGCTGACTTGTTCGTCAAGATTGGACATTGCTGAATTCAGATCCGGGTGGCGGCGCAGTCTAGCCGAATCACGGCACAACTGAAACCGCGGACTTCAGGTCCCGACTAGCAGTTTTTTGGACAGTACCGCAGCATCTTCGCGGCCAACTTTGGCTTGATAATACGAAGGGCGTGCGGCGATTTGGTGGAAACCTTTCTTGCGGTACAGAGCATTTGCGGTCTCGTTCGATGGCCTGACTTCGAGAAAGATCTCCTGTACGAAAGCTGAGCGGGCCTGATGCAGCAACTCATCAAGCAGCCGTTCGCCAAAACCGAGCGAGCGACATGATGGGTCTATGCACAAATTGAGTATGTGGGCTTCCCCTGCAGCAACGGACAAAATGCCATACCCCGCAACGCGGTCTTCGCGAATCAGCACCGAGCAATGGTATCCGGCGAACAAGCAGTCGCGAAACACTCCATGACTCCACGGGAATTCGTAGCTGCGTCGCTCGATGTCGGACACCATAGCTAGATCGCTGTGATTCATCTCGCGAATGATTGTCGGTGGCTTCACCATCGGCATGATCACGTGCCGCCCCCTGCCGACAAGCGGCTTGCGAGGCATAAATCGCTCCACGATTTGCGCTTTTGCGAAGGACTCCGGAGCAAATACGCCGGATGGTAGGTCACGACCAGCGGAATTCCATTGTAGTCATGCGCTTTTTCGCGCATCTGGCCGACAGGCTCGTCGCTGCCCAGCAGGTTTTGTGCCGCGATTTTACCCACCGCCAGAATGATCTTTGGCTGCACCAAAGCTATCTGGCGTTGCAAATAATCTCGGCAGGCTGCGGCCTCAGCAGGCTTCGGATCACGATTGTTGGGGGGGCGACATTTCAGGATATTGGCGATAAAGACCGACTCCCTGCTTTGGCCGACCGCGCGCAGCATTTCGTCCAGCAATTTCCCGGCGCGACCAACAAAAGGCTCGCCACGTCGGTCTTCCTCTGCGCCTGGTGCCTCGCCGATAATTAACCAGTCGGCATTTCGATTGCCAACGCCAAATACAGTCTGTGTACGGCTGCTGGCTAATTCGCAACGGGCGCAGTCAGCAATACACTGTCGGAGCGCATCCCAATCCATGTTATCGACGTCGACGCCGACACTCGCGATACTCTCTGACTGATCAGGCTCCACCACGTTGCGGGGCAACCAGACATCAATACCCATCGCCTGCAGGTAAGCACGTCTTTGATGTTCAGGATGGATCATTCATAAGGACCGGATTTCGTGTCAGCGTTAATCTTGCCACGCCGGAAGGTGCATTTCACTTGTCGCGAATCTGTAGTGCGTCAGCGCCGGCTGGGCACATCCCTGATGGTGCCCCCCGACCGGGCTGAAAAAGAGTCCGGACCTTCCGCTGCTTTGGCTTAGCGGTCAATACGGTTAGAATGCGCGACTCTCGGACATTTGGACCATCAGACAATGCGTTTTACGGAATTCGGGCTGACAACACTCAAGGAAGTCCCTGCCGATGCAGAGATTGTCAGTCACCAGTTAATGCTGCGCGCCGGTCTCATCCGCCGTCTGGCGTCAGGTCTTTTTACGTGGATGCCGATCGGCCTGCGCGTATTGCGTAAAGTCGAGGCCATCATCAGAGAGGAAATGGATCGTGCTGGTGCTCTCGAACTATTGATGCCAGCCGTGCAACCCGCCGAACTCTGGCAAGAATCCGAGCGCTGGGACAAGTACGGTCCGCTGTTGCTGCGCATGCAGGACCGGCACAGTCGCGAGTATTGTTTCGGCCCGACCCACGAAGAAGTCATTACGGACGTAGCGCGTCGCGAGCTCCGTAGCTACAAACAATTGCCGATCAATTTTTACCAAATTCAGACCAAATTCCGCGACGAAATCCGACCGCGCTTCGGTGTGATGCGCGCGCGCGAATTCATCATGAAAGATGCCTATTCCTTCGACCTCGACCAGGCCGGCCTCGAAATCTCCTACGCCCGAATGCACGCGGCCTATACCGCTATTTTCAAGCGTCTTGGACTCAAGTTTCGAGTCGTCGATGCGGATTCCGGTGAGATCGGCGGCAGTCGCTCACAGGAGTTCCACGTGCTCGCCGATTCCGGCGAAGATGCCATCGTCTACAGCGATGAGGATCACTACGCGTCCAATGTTGAGACCGCATCGACCTCCGCAGAAGGCATCATCACGCCGGCAGCGACCCAGGACCTGAAAAAGATCCCTACACCTGCAATTAAGACGATTGAGGCACTGTGCGACTCGTTGGGGATTAGCGCCGAGCAGACCTTAAAAACACTGATCGTCGAAGGTAATAACGGTCCGATCGCCCTGGCGCTGCGCGGCGACCACGAGCTGAACGCCGTCAAGGCACAGAAGATCCCCGGTGTCGCCTCCCCGCTGACAATGGCGAGCCCCGAAAGTATTGTGAAAGCCACCGGCTGCGGCCCGGGATTCGTCGGTCCGATAGGACTCGATATTCCGATCTATTACGACCACGCCACACTCGGCATGGGCGATTTTGTCTGTGGCGGCAACGAAAAAGACACGCATTACACGGGTGCCAATTTTGGCCGCGATCTCGAATCGCCGCAAACTGTCGATATTCGCAACGTCGTTGCGGGTGACCGGACTCCCGGAGGCAAAGGGACCCTCAGCATCGCGCGCGGCATCGAAGTCGGACACATTTTTCAGCTGGGTACCCAATACAGCGAAGCCATGAACGCGACCGTCCAGGACCCGGAAGGCAAAAACCAGATCATGTCGATGGGTTGCTACGGAATCGGCGTTACGCGAATCGTGGGCGCCGCCATTGAGCAAAACCACGACGACGCCGGCATAATCTGGCCGGCGTCCATCGCACCGTTCGATGTGGTGTTGGTGCCGATCAACATGCATCGGTCAGACGACCTCAAGGTCGCCGCTGAAGCCTTGTACGCCGAGCTCACAGAGAGGGGGTTTGAGGTTTTGTTCGACGACAGAGATGTACGTCCCGGCGTGAAATTCGCGGACGCCGAGCTCATCGGCATTCCGCACCGTCTTGTGATCAGTGACCGGGGTCTTGCCGCTGGCGAGCTCGAATACCGCCACCGCAGTGACACTGAGTCGCAGAACCTGAAACGTGAGGAAGTTCTCAAATTACTTTAGGAATCCTCTATAAGATACTAATTCGAAAAAGTTATTCTCAACTATGAATCCAGTGCGCACAGCCATTGCCGGACTATTGCTAGTCGCAACTTTTGCGACAGCGAGTGCTTTAGCCCAGGGTCAGCCGGACCCGGAGTTGCGCGAAGTTCTGCGTGCGGCAGCCGGCGACACCGAGAGTTTCACCGATCGTTTCGAAGCCGAGGTTTGGCTGACCGACATGTCACGTCGCCTGGAACGACAGGTCGAGGACCCCGAACAACGCGTCAGGATTCTGAAACTGGTACATCTCGAAGCGGACCGGGCGGAATTGCCTCCGGAACTCATACTCGCCGTTATCGAGACCGAAAGTAACTTTGACCCCTATGCGATCTCGGTAGCTGGCGCGATCGGCCTGATGCAAATCATGAGATTCTGGAAGGACGAGATCGGTCGACCCAATGACAATTTGTTGCACATCGAGACCAATCTTCGTTACGGCTGCACCATACTCAAGTTTTACCTCGATAAGGAAAATGGTGACTTGCGGCGCGCCTTAGGGCGCTACAACGGTAGCCTCGGCAGTCGGAAATACCCGAACAAAGTCATCGATAAGCTCAGCAAGAAGTGGTTTCAGGCCTAGCGGACTTCGGGCTCAGGCCTAGTTATTATTTGGCTCTTTGTGGCTTTCGCTTTCTTTGAGTGCGTCCAGCGCTTTCATTTTCGCCTGCTTCGCGTCCCGTCGCGCCGGGCCATACGCGTGTTCGCCAAGCTTCTGCTCGGCACTGGCGAGATAGGTTTCAGCTGCTCGCAGATGAAATGCCGCAAGATCCGCAGCACCCGCCTCCCGCGCCACGGCAATCGCCTGACGGGCGTCGCTCATTTCCTGAACTGGCGGTGCGGTCTCACAGGCCACGAGGCAGCACAGGGCCGCCAGCAGCCAAAGTTGCAGGTTCTTTTTCAAACTCTGTGCGAAATATTGATTTACCACGGTTTTTTTGATTATTTTAGTCTTGGATATCGTCCAAAACTACCAATTTGCGGAGCTCCTAGTCAAGCACGATTATCGGCACTGACGATGTGGTGAGGTCCTGCTAGAGTGCTCCCTGCATCGAAAGATGACACAGAAAGAGGATTCTATGGCTGTCACGATCTACCACAACCCGCGCTGCTCCAAATCGCGTCAGACGCTCCACTTACTGGCCGAGTCCGGCGTCTCGCATACCGTTGTTCTGTATTTGGACGAGCCGCCGGAAGCCAGGATCATCGTGAGCCTCGCCAGGAAGCTGGGGTTGGCGGTATCCGACCTGTTGCGACGCGGGGAAAGCGCGTTTAAGGAAGCGAACGATCTCCCCGATCTCACCGACGATGTGCGGCTGGCTGAGTGGCTTGCATCGCACCCGATCGTTTTGGAACGGCCCATCGTTGTGGATGACGAATCGGGCAAGGCCGTGATCGGGCGGCCACCCGAAAACGTCCTGCAGTTGGTGTCCTGATGGGCGACATACTGGTTCTGTACTATTCACCGAAAGGCTCAACTGAGGCGTTGGCGCGGGAAGTTTGCAGAGGTGTCGACTCCGTAAAGGGAATGGCCGCTCGGTTGCGTACCGTCCCCGATGTCTCGGCGCTGACCGAGGCCTCTGAGAGTTCGATACCGGCATCCGGCCCTCCCTACGCAAGTATCGCCGATTTATCCGAATGTGCCGGCATCGTCATGGGCAGCCCGACGCGGTTTGGCAACATGAGTGCTGCGCTCAAGTACTTTATCGATTCGACTGTCGCAGAATGGGTGAAGGGCACTTTAATCGGCAAGCCGGCAGGCGTTTTTACGTCAACGTCATCGCTGCACGGTGGGTCTGAAACCACGCTCTTGACCATGGCCATCCCGTTACTGCATCACGGCATGTTGTATGTGGGCCTGCCTTATTCGGAAAAAGAACTGTCGACAACGACTACCGGCGGGTCAACGTACGGGGCAACGCACGTGACCTGGGGGCGCAATCCCGACCCGTTGTCGGAAGACGAAAAACGGCTCGCGTTCGCGTTGGGAAAGCGAGTCGCGGAAATTGCCGGCAAACTGGCTGGCTAGCCCGCCTCGACATCCAGTACCGTTCGCACGAACGGAATAGTCAGGCGCCGCTTGGCGCGCAAGGCCTCCTTGTCCAGGCGATCGAGTACTTCATACAAGCTCGTCATATCGCGACGACTGCGCGTCAGGAGATAGCGGGCCGTGTCATCGGGGAGTTCAAGACCTCGATGACGCGATCGCAATTGCAAGGCTATGACGCGCTCGGTCTCGTCCAGCGAGCGAATCTGAAATACCGGCAACCTGGCGAGGCGACTTTGCAGGTCGGCCAGTTCGATTGGGCACTCACGCGGCGAGGTAGCGGCCGCCACCACCAGTTGCGCGCCGGCATCGACGGCCTGGTTGCAAAGACTGAAAAGCGCTGTTTCCCATTCGGATTGACCGACAACCTCTTGAAGATCGTCGATACAGATCAGCTCACGACTTGCCAGTCCTTCGAGCATTCCCGGTCCGGCGGCGGCAAACATCGATAGCGGCACGTACACCGCCCGATCGCCCGCGGTGTCACAAACGGCTTGCAACAGATGGGTCTTGCCGCTGGATGGCGCACCCCACAGCCAGCAACCATGTCCTTCTACGCCCTTTGCGATGTCGAGCAACGTCGCTACGAGCGTCTCGTTACCCGTGTCGAGGTAGCTCGCGAAGACCGCATGGTCTGCGAGCTGCAACGGAAGCGCCAGCTGGCTCATTCAAGCTCCCGGTCCGGCTCCGGAACTCGCTCGGGGTGCTCATTGAGATAGCGGTGATAAGCAAACCGTAGCAGCACCGACAGTACTGCAGCCGTCGGTAACGCCAGCAGGATGCCGAAGAAACCGAATAGCTGTCCGCCAGCGGCCACGGCAAAGATCACCAGGACCGGGTGCAGGCCAATGCGATCGCCGACCAGCTTTGGCGTCAGCACCGACCCTTCTATCATTTGGGCAATAGTGAAAATGGCGATGACACCGGCCAGATTCCAGAGCGGGTTTGGCTCCAGCGCCACTGTCAAACCAGCGAGACCAATGCCGAACACGAAGCCAAGGTAAGGAACGAAACTGACCAACCCGGCAACGACGCCGATGGCGATAGCAAACTTCAAGCCCAACAGGGTCAGGCCCAGTGAATAAATAAGCGCCAATGCCAGCATGACCAATATTTGTCCGCGCAGGAACGCGCCAAGAACATCATCCGTTTCCTGCGCGAGTTTGAGCACGGTTTTTCGCTGCGCTTCCGGCAGCAAAGCACTG
The DNA here is from genome assembly GCA_022866645.1 of Woeseiaceae bacterium. Classification (GTDB taxonomy): domain Bacteria; phylum Pseudomonadota; class Gammaproteobacteria; order Steroidobacterales; family Woeseiaceae; genus UBA1847. The sequence goes on from JALHUQ010000068.1 coordinate 8,888, forward strand.
AGGTGGGACATGAAGGAATCCCAGTCACGCAGCATGTAGAAAGTGATGATGGGGATCAGGAACAGACTGAGAACGGCCATAACAACAGCCCCGCCCGACTTGCCCATGCCAAGCAGGATTTTGCCGCTCCAGCTACTCAACATGTCGCCGTAGTTGGCGAGGAAAGCGCCGATGCCAACATTCTTCCCGGGCTCAAGGTTCAACCAGCCGGATACTGTGGGTAGCCAGACCTGTTCAAGTTGTCGCGTAATATCCGGTAGTGCCTTAAATAAGGCGGCGATTTGCGCCTTGATTAATGGCCCCATCAGCAGAATGAGCAGCGCCAGCAACAGGAACGTGAGTAAAAACACAACGACCACAGCTATGGTTCGCGACAGCTTCAGTTTCTGCAATCGATCTGCCAGCGGATCGCCGATGTAAGCGAGCAACCCGGCCGCGACAAAAGGTGTTAGTACCGGCGCCAGCAAATAGAACAGCCAGCCCGTCAGGACGACTGCGATTAGCCAGTTCAATCGAAGATCGGACTGCATCGTTACTCGCCCCGCCGTGCCCGGCGTGACCAGGACCAAACGTAGTCAATGCCGCTGATGACAACCGTAATCAGCACTGAAGCGCCAAGCACCGTAATGGATATTTGATCCGGCCAGCCATATCCGGCTCGACTCAGGACAAACAACAGAAACAATAACTGCAGAGCAGTATTCAGTTTGCTGACCCGCGTTGGCTCGCCTTGTAAGGGGCGAACGAAATAATTATAGGCGATTGCTCCGGCGACGATGACGATGTCGCGCGATATGACGACGACCGCCAGCCAGACAGGTATGTCCGCCGTGTAGGCCAAAGTGACAAACATACCCGCGACCAGCAATTTGTCCGCAATCGGGTCGAGCAAAGCACCGAGGCGGGTATGCCAGTCGAAGCGCTTCGCGAGATAGCCGTCAAGACCATCGGAAAAACCCGCCAGCCAGAATAACACCAGCGCACCGCCGAAGCGTCCTTGCAGGATCAACACAAGGATCGGCGCAACCAAAACTATGCGCATCATTGAAATTGCGTTGGGTAACCATTTGAAAGACATGCGAGAACTCTAGACCTATCGGATACTCAGGGGCTGTAGAAAAATTCTAACGCAGAACCCGGTTCCAGGTCGCCGAAATCCTTTGCGGCCTCCTGTTCCAGCAGTCCGGCAAAACGCAAGGCACGGCTCAAACGAGCCGCTCCACCGCGGACTTCAACCTGATAACTCACCGTATCGCCGGCCACTTGCTCTATTCGAAAACTTTCGATCAGGCGGACACTCTGCAACATCTTTTGCAGAGCCCCATAGGCGTCAACGGTTTCAACGCCGGAAACATTCAGCATTACTAGTTCCAATGGCGCATCGCCGCCTACGGAGAATTCAGCCGCGAGCAAGTCCGCAACCTGACCGACGATGGCTTCAGCCGGACCCGTCCAGGTCCGGGTTTCAGCACCGAAAACGTAGGTCCAGCGGTCTTGCTGACTGCTGGACGGTCGGATGCGTCCGATGAGGATCGAATCCGCCTCATACCGTTCAGATGCCTCGATAATGCGCTCATCAAATCCGCCCCAGATATCACTGAAAGTAACGCTTTGCAGATCGATAGTGTCGAGCAAGGGAAATGCCAGTGGTAATCCTCGTTTGTTCGCAATTTCGAGCACCCGCTGTCGCAACAGCAGGTTGCGATCAATGGAACGTGACTCCTGCTCCAGCCGATCCGGATCCCCCGCCGCAACAATTTCCCGTTCTCCCTGACCCCAGTCGACCGCCAGCCACACGAGTGTCAGCGGTCGATCGCGTCCCCAGACGGTTTGCCCGGAAGCCCGCAATACTCTCTCGATGGCTTCACCGTCAAACGTGACCCAAAGAGTGTCTTCGCTACCGGGTTGAAATTGAGTGACATAGGCTGCCGGAACCGGGAACATTTCGTCAATTGCAAGCTCGTTTGCGCTCAATTCCGACCCCGAAACGCGCGACAGAACTTCAATTAGCGCAGCTCTGTAGGCATCGTCACGCGGATTATCGGACTTCTTAACCAGCGGCACTTCCGCAGAGAACAGAGTCGGCACTTCGACCGCTGGCACGGGTAGCGGCAGCAGAGCTGAAAAAAGCAGCGCTACCGATGTGTAAATGAGAGGATTCCGCCAATAGCGGACACAACTGACTTTTCGAGATTTCAACAACGGTGTTTCCCCGTTCAGCGCCAGGCACTATTATATCGCCCTCACAGAGTATGCCACTCCACAATGACCAATAAACCACTTACCTACAAAGAGGCCGGAGTTGACATCGACGCCGGCGACGAACTCGTCGAACGGATTAAGCCTTTCGTCAAGCGAACGCGGCGCCCGGAAGTACTGGCCGGGCTGGGCGGATTCGGCGGCATGTTCGCATTGCCGCCGGGTCGCTACCGGGAACCCGTGCTTGTGTCCGGAACCGATGGTGTCGGCACAAAATTGATGCTGGCGCAGCATTTGGATCGCCATGACACGATAGGCATCGACCTCGTCGCGATGTGTGTCAACGATGTCCTCGTACAGGGTGCGGAGCCGCTGTTCTTTCTCGATTATTTCGCCTGTGGAAAGCTCGATATAGACGTCGCGACCCGCGTCATCGCGGGGATCGTTGAGGGATGCCTGCAAGCGGGGGCATCATTGATTGGCGGCGAAACGGCCGAAATGCCGGACATGTATGCAGAGGGAGAATACGATCTGGCCGGATTTACTGTCGGCGTGGTCGAGCGTGAACAGCTGATCGATGGCAGCAACATCAGTGCGGGCGACGCGATTATTGGCATAGCGTCCAGCGGGCCACACTCCAACGGATATTCATTAATTCGAAAGATACTCGATCGTGCGCCGCGCGCTGAAATCGATGGTCGCCCAGCCAGTGAGGTCTTGCTGGCGCCAACCCGTATCTACGTCAAATCTGTCCTGTCGCTAATTCAATCTTTTCGCGTCAAAGGACTTGCACACATTACCGGCGGTGGTATCACCGAGAATGTTCCACGCGTTTTGCAGGGCCCCGTCGATGCCGAAATTGACACGAACAGCTGGTCGCAAGGGCCGGTGTTCGACTGGCTGGCAAAGATCGGAAACGTCGAGACGGCGGAGATGCGCCGTACATTCAATTGCGGCGTCGGCATGGTTGTGATCGTTGATAAAGCGGATGCAAAAGCAGCAGCGCTGCATCTCAATGGCCAAGGCGAGCGCGCCTGGCAAATTGGTCGTATTGTTTCCGCCGACCCCTCTGCGCCCAGAGCCGTCAGATACGTCTGATGGCAAACCGCTGCAAAACTGCGATCCTGATTTCCGGATCGGGCACCAATTTGCAGGCCTTTATCGACGCTGTCGCCGGCGGTGATCTCGACCTCGAGCTGGCAGTCGACTTCAGCAATAACCCGAAAGCCTATGGGCTGGAACGTGCCGAAAAGGCAGATATTCCGACGGTCTGCCTGCCGCACTCCGACTACCCGGATCGTGAGTCATTTGATCGCGCGATTATTCACGAACTGGACCAGTTCGACCCGGATCTGCTCATACTGGCAGGATTTATGCGCATTCTTAGTCCGGGCTTCGTCGCCCACTATTCGGGCAAGATCCTGAATATCCATCCCGCGCTTCTGCCGCTCTATCCCGGTATGAATACCCATCAGCGAGTATTGGATTCAGGCGACACCTGGCACGGCAGTACGGTGCACTTCGTGACGGAGGAGCTGGACGGTGGTCCGCGAATTCTGCAGGGCCGACTGGCGGTGACGCCCGGTGAGACGGCCGAGGAACTGACGAGCCGCGTGCAGGCGATCGAGCATAAAATTTACCCAGAAGCTGCCGGTTGGGTAGGCTCAGGCCGCGCCAAATTTCGAAACGGCGATTGCTGGATTGACGGTGTCGTCGCCGAAGCGCCCGTGGTTCAGGACTTCTAACGGATGCAATTTTGCCATCAGACCGCCGCAATGTCTGAGGCAGGGTCTGGCACGCGACCGATCGGACGGAGTAACTACGCCTTCGGCAACGTGACCCCGGTTTGCCCCTGATACTTCCCCCCACGATCCCGGTAAGACGTTTCGCACAGCTCATCCGATTCCAGAAACAACATCTGTGCGACGCCTTCATTCGCGTAAATCTTCGCCGGCAAGGGCGTCGTGTTCGAAAACTCCAAAGTCACATGTCCCTCCCACTCCGGTTCCAGCGGCGTCACATTCACAATGATCCCGCAACGAGCGTAGGTTGACTTGCCAAGACAGATCGTCAACACCGACCGCGGAATACGGAAGAATTCGATCGTACGGGCCAGAACGAAGGAATTCGGCGGAATGACACAGACATCGCTTTTCAGGTCAACGAAGCTGGATTCATCAAATGCTTTTGGATCAACAATGACTGAGTTGATGTTCGTGAATATTTTGAATTCGTCCGAGCATCGAACGTCGTAGCCGTAGCTTGAGGTTCCGTAGGACACGATACGCCCGCTACTATTCTCACGAACCTGGCCAGGCTCAAACGGCTCAATCATGCCGTGCTCTGTCGCCATGCGACGAATCCAGCGATCCGATTTGATGCTCATCGGCTACCCTCAACGACGATGTTGCCAAATTTTGAGCTGTAATCCGCGCGCTGCGATGCCAGAGCAATCGCGATCCGCATTGCGGTTTTTCGATAAGCACCCGCGATATCGGAATCAGGCTCCGCAATGACTGTCGGCAATCCACTGTCCGTTTGCGCACGAATACGAGCGTCGAGCGGCAATCGCCCGAGCAGTGGAATCCCGAAATCCGCCACCATTTTGTCTGCACCACCCGCGCCGAATATCGCATCTTCGTGCCCGCAGGACGTACAAATATGTGTGCTCATGTTTTCCACCACACCCAACACGGTTATCGAGACCTTCTTGAACATAGCCAGTCCCTTGCGAGCGTCCAATGTCGCGATGTTTTGTGGTGTCGTCACGATCACCGCGCCCGATACCGGTATTTTCTGCGATAGCGTGAGCTGAATGTCACCCGTACCCGGTGGCATATCGACGATCAGATAGTCGAGGTCGCTCCACTCGGTCTGATGCATCAGTTGATTCAGCGCCGTCGTGACCATAGGGCCTCGCCAGACCATCGGCTGATCCGGATCGACGAGGAATCCGATCGACATGACCTGCAAACCATGGCCCTTCAGCGGCAACATCGTCTTGCCGTCCTCGCTGACCGGCTGCTCGCCTGCCAGCCCCAACATATGCGGCTGACTGGGCCCATAAATATCTGCGTCTAATATGCCGACGGCCGCGCCCTCGGCGGCAAGTGCCAGTGCGACATTCACAGCAACCGTCGATTTGCCCACTCCGCCCTTGCCCGATGCGATGGCTATGATGTTCTTGATGCCGGGAACCGGCTTGAGATTGCCTTGCACCGCATGCGATGAAATTTTTATTGTCAGGTCGACAGCGACCGTCGCGGCGCCTGTAAATTGACGTAGCTCAGCCTCTATCTGCGCCCGAATCGACTCGAACGCACTCCTGGCGGGAATTGCCAGCTCGACCTTCACGTTGACACTGCTGTCGTCAGAAGTGACATCGAGCACGCGGCCAATCTTGTGCAATTGTTCGCCAATCGCCTCTAACTCAATGGAATTGAGGAACTTATTCACATCTGATTTTGTTGACACCGTCACACTTCGCTGGCTGGCATTAGGTAAAATTCGGGGACGAATGACCGGGGAACTGGAAATTCGAGAGCACATTGTAACGGAGCTGACTGGAGTCTGAAAGCCAGTATTGGCGGGCGATGTGCGGGCCCGATGTGGCATAATGTCGCGTTGGGGAGTAGCGGAAGCGGCTAATGGGTGAAGATTCCGGCCATCGGTCAATCCGTATTGCTTGGGCAAGAGCGAATTTGCGATTGGCGTTACATAACACAATGACAACAGTGATCTGATGCGGTGAGTATGCTCGCCTCGTTTCGATCGGATCATCTACTCGGAAAGCTCATCGCTGAGCAGGATCCGTCGTCCCCGGCTGCCCAAAAAATCATTGATAAACTCAAAACGGCGGGCAATAAAGCGATACCCAAGATTATTGACGCCCTGGCCCTGTCCGACAAGACCCACACTATGGTGCTGGTCGACATCCTCGGCAGTATCGTCAACGACAAGAATCTGGCCCTCTACAAAGAAGGTCTGGCCGACGGCAATGAGCGTGTAGTGTCGGGAACTGCCTGGGCACTTTCCAGCAGCACTGTCTACAACCCCAATGGATTGCTCGATTTCTTCGATGACCCTGAAGTATCAAAAGGGGCGCTCATCGATATATTGCAGGTGCATAAGCAAGACCTGAGCGTTCACGAATTGCTGCGGCATGCCTACGAATGCGAGCCCAAAGAAAAGGCTGCAATTTTTAGGATCATTCAGGAAACGCTCAAGCCGGAAATGATCCCGGATCTCATTGCACGTATGGGCGGCAGGGACCCCGTTATCAAGATCCACCTCATGCAGTTACTCGCCAAATTTGACAAAGAAGAGATTACTCACGCATTTGAGATGCAACTGAGCGACCCGAACAAAATGGTCCGGGGTGCTGCCCTGTCGGCGTTGGCGACCCGCAAGAATTCCAGCATCAGCATCGAAAAAGTTGCGCGAGTTTTACTTGATCCCGACCTTGATGTTCAGAGCAAAGCAGTTGACGTGCTGATAAAGCTGAATCATCCCGATACGGTTCAGCACTTGCTGCCCGCACTCAAGGACGAATCCGAATACACGCGTCGCGCCGCAGTTGAAGTACTCAATGTCGTAGGTAGTGAAAATTCCGTGCGGGAATTGCTGGCAGCCATCAAGGATGATGACTGGTGGGTACGATCGCGTGCCGGTGATGCACTGGCAGAAATCGGTGGACCCAAAGTCGTAGACGCTGTTGTCGGTTTGATCACCTCCAAAGATGAAGAGGTTCGTCGAACGGCAATTGAGATTTTGAACGCCACCAAAGACGAGCGCGCGATCGATGGGCTGATCAAAGCAACGGATGATGCTGACTGGTGGGTTCGGGAACGTGCGGTTGACGCGCTATCCAAGATCGGCGGTACAAAGGCGCTCCCCACACTTGAGGCTATGCTCGGCAAGAACCCAAAAACTGACACGGTCGTGGTGCGCGCGCTGGGTAAGCTCGGCAATTACAAGCACATCGCTTTGATCGTGCCCTTTCTACAACGGCCCGAACGCGAGATTCAACTTGAGACAATCAAAGCGTTGTCGCTGCTTGCTGACGAGTCGCATGCGGAGTCGATTCGAGCCGTACTGAAGAAAATACAGCAGTCGGAGGAACACACAATTATCAATGCCGCCGACACGGCGCTGAAGTACCTCGATGACCGCTACTCAGCTACGGTCGTTGAAGAAAATATTCGAGCTGAGAAAATTGCCGATAACACCAAGACAATGCTGGTCGAGAACGGAGATCTCGAAAAACTGCTGAAGCAAGCCAAGGAAGCCAGTGCCGTTGCGCAGGCCGACTCGGATGGCGATATCGTACCCGCCGCGCGACCTGTAGCCCCGACAGCAGCTGCGGTTCTCGACATATCCAATTTGAATCCCGGCGACATTGTCGATGGTCGATACAAATACATTGAGAAAATCGGTAAGGGTGCTTTCGGTACCGTATTGCTTATGCATGACGAAGTTGTCGACGAGCAGCTAATCCTCAAGTTCCTGAATCAGAATGTCTCCGCCGACGAGGAGATGATGAAACGCTTCGTTCACGAACTGCGGTATTCGCGAAAGATCACACACCGAAATGTCATCCGAATTTACGATTTTCTGTACCTGCAGGGCGCCTACGCCATTTCGATGGAATACTTCCCATCGCATACCTTGTCCGGCGAAATTCCCGACA
>JALHUQ010000008.1 GCA_022866645.1 Woeseiaceae bacterium
GAAAGCGCGGATACCGATAGCATCGCCGTAGGACGCGATAACCGGAACCGCTTCCCGGATGTGCTCAGCTGCGCGGCCGTCCATGACGATGCCGGGCCGGGTTTCCAGGCCGTGTATGGACATGTCGGGCGAGATGACGAATGAACCGCCGCCGAGACGAATCATCGCCGCCTGAAACGAAGCCAGGGTGCTTAGTGATGGACTCAGAAACAACAATGAAAGGACTTTTCCTTTCAGGGCGTCGGGCTCGGGATGGGAGTCCAGGCGGCCGGCCAGAGTTATGAGTGCCCGTATCTCTTCATTGGAAAAGTCCGCGAGATCGTTAAACGCTTTCATCAGTAGTTCCTCTGGTCGGTCGCTGGCGAAATGTTTCGTAACGCCAGAGCAAGTTGATCAATATGCCTGGATTCAAGTACCAGCGGGGCAAGGATGCGAAGCACATTCGGATCGCTGCTGGTGCCCGTCAATATATCGTGTTCAAGTAGCGCGTCGCGCACTTCAATAGCAGGGCGATCGCAGACGAGCCCGAGTAACAGGCCCATGCCCTGTATTCTCTTTACGGGTCCAACGACGCAACGCTCGCGAATAGCGATTTCAGAACGACGCACATTCGCGAGCAGATCTTCGTCGCGAATGGCATCAATCGTCGCGGCAATCGCCGCCGCGGCTATAGGACCACCGCCAAACGTCGAGCCAAGGTCACCGGGGCCAAACTTCGCCGCGATTGCGTCGCTGCACAAAACCGCGCCGCAGGGGATGCCTCCACCCAAGGCCTTGGCACTGGTCAGAATATCGGGTTCGATGCCGTGTGCCTGGACCGCGAAAAAGTGGCCGCAGCGACCCATACCGGATTGCACTTCGTCGGCGATCAGCAGGGCTCCGTGTTTTGTTGTCTCTGCTCTTAATGCGCTCAGGAACTCCGTCGACAGAGCGTAGGCGCCAGCCACTCCCTGCACCGGTTCGAAAATAACGGCTGCAATATCGCTGCCTATCATCGCCGTGGCTGCGGCGACATCGTCACGCGGTATGAAAGCTACGTCGAACGGTTTTGACGGAAATCCGTACCAGCGATCAGAATTCCAGGTCACAGCCGCCGCTGCCGCCGTTCGACCGTGGAAGCCTCCGCTTATCGCGAGGACTTTCTTGCGACCGGTGGTCGAGCAGGCCATTCGCAACGCGTTTTCGTTTGCTTCGGCGCCTGAGTTGACGAAGAACACCCGGTCCAGGCCTTGAGGCGCCACCTCGACAAGTTTTTCGGCAGCCTCCGCGCGAATGTCGAGTGCCACTGCATTGCTCTGGAACAGCAATTTTTCGCTTTGCTCGGTAATCGCTTTAACGAGCCGCGGATGACCATAGCCCAGGGCAGCGACAGCGTGGCCGCCGTAGAGGTCGAGTATGCGTCGGCCGTCCCTGGTGAAAATATCGCAACCGCTCGCGCGTTCCGGCACAAACGGCAGTTGCCCGTACACGGGGATAGTGACGGCGGCTTCACGAATTCGCGGATCGGAAGAGAGGGCCTGATCGGCAATGGTCGCCATCATGTCCACCCGGGTGCTGCGGCGGTAAGGCCTGCTGTTTCTGGCAGGTCCCAAAGGCGGTTCATCCATTGAATAGCACCGCCGGCGGCCCCCTTGACGAGGTTGTCGATGGCGCTCATGACAACGACCGATACCCCGTCGGTCGCGACGCCGATGTGGCACATATTGCTGGCGACGACGTTTTTCAGTTTCGGCGTGTCGGTGACGACCTCAACGAACGGTGCGTTCGCGTAGGCTTGTAAATAGACGTCTCTGAGTTGCTGCTCGCTGACGCTGCTCTTCGCCCTGGCCTGCAGGGTAATGTGCATGCCTCTTGCGAAGGGGCCCGAATGTGGCACGAAGTGCACTTTCGTTTCGCGGCCACTCGCCGCAGTCGCAAGGCCGGCCATCTCCGGGGAGTGACGATGTGCGAGTGGCTTGTAGGCATACAAGTTACTGTTGCGCTCAGGGTGATGTGTGCCAGCCTGCGGGCTACGGCCGGAGCCGGTACTGCCCGTAACTCCCGATACAAAAATCTCCGCCTCTGTCAGTCCGGACCGCATCAGCGGTACGGCCGCGAGCAATGTCGCTGTTGCGAAACAGCCCGGATGTCCGACGTGCGGCGTCGGGATGCTGTCGACGTGCTCCGGCAAAGCGCAGGTAAACTGGCTGAGCAAGTCCGGCGCACCGTGTTTGCCGCCGTAAACAGATTCCCAGGCAGACTCCTCGGCATAACGAAAATCGGCAGACGAGTCGACAACGTGCATTGTCAGGCGCTTTGCGTCGCTTGCGCGCAATGCCGCCGCGATGATTTCGGCCGACGCACCGTGCGGTGCAGCCGAGAACAACGCGACATTGCCGCCGTCCGCGATCGCATTCAGCCACTTGTCATGGGCGACGAAACTCACTCCGGCCAGTACTTGTGACAGATGAGGGAAAGTGTCGGCGACTGGCCGGCCGGCGCGACTGTCTGAGACAGCGGCAACCAGTCTGAAGTTGGGGTGACCGGCGATCAGGCGGAGCAACTCGCCGCCGACATAGCCGCTCGCGCCCAATACAACGGCCTGGATCGGCGCGCTCATGCCGCTGCCCTGCCGAGCAGGGCAGCGATCTTGTCGCCGAGAGCCACGCCGTTGGACAGTGCATTGATCGCGGGTAGTGACAGTCGTTCCGCTATCTGCTGTATGCCGACATCGTTGTCGGTCGCTGGTCCGGACACGACTGCAGGTTCGATACTGTATTCATCCCGCAAAATCTTTGCGCCGCCCCAGGCGGAAACCGGGTCATTGGCGCACAACACCACTGCCGTCAATGCATCGCGAATTTGCTTGTCCGCGAGTATGGCGGCAACACCGTAGGAACCGAGCAGTCCGTCCCCGAGCTCAAGTACGATTACATCGGGCGACTTGCCGCTGAGGCGCGTAAGCAGTGCCCGTGTCAGCGCAGGGCCATTCTTCGCTGTGGTTGTAACGACACCGAGGTCAGAAAAAATCATCGTGTCCGTTGCGCCGGCATCTTCCATTGCAAGTATGTCTCGACGCAATGAAACCCCGGTCGCTTTGCAAGCCGCGACCTTGAGTCCCAAATGTCGAAGCCTGCTGACAATCGCGCAGGCCGCGGCCGTCTTGCCAGAGTCCATGCAGGTGCCAGCGAGAGCGATGACGGGAACGCCAGCGGTTTCCAAACTCGCATTCACGTCAAGTTTCGAAAAACCGGAGCGAGCCGGAACGCCTATTCGTTCGCCGAGATACGGGAATTCAAGAACGGTGCCCAGCACTTCGCATTCAAACGGGGTGCCGACTGCCGGATTTGCGGAATCGCAGATCCCGATGACACCGCCGATATTGAGGAGCTGCACGTGATCACCCACCGCGAGTTCCGTTGGCAGATGTCCGGAGTAGCCGCGCAAGGCATTGCGGTGGCCGAGAGCACCGACAATCACATCGCCCATAGTGACTGTGGCCATCCGTCCGGAGGTCAGCTCAAGCTGGTTATAACGTGACTTGTTATTCAGCACACGTACCGCGATCAACACACCTTCCTCACATGGAATATCGGTGGACAACCGGACCTCAGAGGTCAGGTTATTGTGCTGTGCAACGGAGGCAATTTTATCGACAACGACCGTCTTCATATCAATTTCCCGCCGCGCGTGTCTGTAGCGATCCAGGCAACGACAGTATGCGCGCGTAGCCTAGCGCGTCGTTGGCGGTCCATTCCCCCGCCGACTCGCCATAGATTCCTTTGGTCGCCGCGAGCAGAGAATGTTTCGATGCAGTGCCTTCGATGAACAACTGACCGGGTCGCAACGCAAATCTTACAGTGCCGCTAACACGTTTTTGCGAGGACGCGAGCAAGGCCTGGATATCGGCGCAGGCCAGATCCAGTTGTTTGCCTTCGTGAACGAGCTCGCCGTAGACGGCAGACACGCTGTCCTTAATCCGAATTTGCTGCCCACTGAGAACGAGTTTCTCAAGTTCACGGTGTGCAGTGATCAAAGTGATGGCAGCGGGTGCTTCGAAGGCAACACGACCCTTCGTGCCGAGTATGGTATCGCCAAGATGTATACCGCGACCGATACCGTAACTGCCCGCGAGCGCTTCGAGTTTTTCAATTAGCGTGACCGGCTGCAGTGCTACTCCATCCAGCGCAATCGGCACGCCGGAGTCGAATTCCAGTGTGTGGTGGGACTCGTCCTGCGGCGCTGAAAAGGCATTCGCCGACAATACCCAGGCTGATTCGGGAATGGACCCGTCAGACGTTAGCGTTTCCTTGCCGCCTATCGTAATGCCCCAAAGGCCGCGATTAATCGAATAGGCGGACCCTTGTGCAGGCAAAGGCAGACCGTGTTGTTCGAGATAGGCCAGTTGTTCTTTGCGGACCCAGTTGTTGTCACGGACCGGCGCCAATATCTCCAGGCCCGGGCTCAGCGTTCGCAGTGCGACTTCGAAACGAACCTGGTCATTGCCCGCTGCTGTGCAGCCATGGGCCACCGTGCTTGCACCGCGTGCAATTGCAGTTTCAGCCAGGCGTTGTGCCTGCAGCCCACGCTCAGCGCCGACGCAGAGTGGATACGCCTGGCCGCGCAACACGTTACCCGCGATCAAATAACGAATGACGTTGTCGAAGAATTCCTGCTTTGCATCGATCAACACATGTTCGATGGCGCCGAGCGCCATGGCACGCTCTTCCAGTGCGATGGCAGCCGCCTCGTTGATGCCGCCGGTATCCACGCAAGCAGTAATAACATCGCGGCCATAGGTCTCTTTCAACCATGGCACACAAAACGAGGTATCAAGTCCGCCCGAAAACGCGAGAATGATTGGTGAAGTGTCCTTGTTCATTGGGTCTCCATGCGACTCCAGGAACGAGCTGAATGCTCAATCCGTGTAATGAGGTTTTTCTGCGCGGTACCGGAGTCAGTCGCAACAAATACCGTGTCGTCGCCGCCGATGTTGCCGATCACTTCAGGCCAATTGCAGCGGTCAAATGCGAGTGCGACTCGTTGTGCGGCGCCGATAGCCGTCTTGACGACGAGCAGGTTCGGGCCCGCCGGATGAATGGTGCGCAGCAAGTCAGCGACGGCGCCGAGATGGTCTACGTCGCCGCTGCCACTGATCGGCAGTTCGTAGCCCCTGGCGGTCCTTATTGCGCCCAGCTCGCGCAGGTCACGGCTGACGCAGGACTGTGTCGCGCCGTAACCCTGGGCCGCAAGCGCGGCCACCAGCGAGCTCTGCGTTTCGGCAGGTCCTTGCAGGAGTAATTGGCGTATTACTTCGCGACGTTGTTGATGATGCTTGTTGGGCACGGACGATCTCGCATAAATATGCGCATAATTTGAACATCATGCGCATAAGTAGTCAAGCCCCGATGACACGTTTTTTGCTCTCTACTGCGCTACACTGCGCCGCTTTATTCAGTCCGGAGCAGCAGTATGCAGACACCCGATACCGTTGAGGTCATCACAGGCGAGAATCCGGAGGGTAGTGTTATCTGGCTGCACGGCCTCGGCGCCGACGGGCATGATTTCGAGCCTATCGTGCCGGAATTGAAACTGACCTCCGGTTTGACGCTTCGATTTGTCTTTCCGCACGCACCGGTGCAAGCGGTCACAATCAATGGCGGCATGGCCATGCGGTCCTGGTACGACATCGTGAGTTTTGACGCTGAGGGCAGGGCGGACAGAGCCGGCGTGCTAAAAAGCAGCGCCCTGCTTGACGGTTTGATCGCTCGCGAAATTGAGCGCGGCATTCCTGCCCGGAAGATTGTCATCGCCGGGTTCTCGCAGGGCGGCGCTGTCGCTATTCATACCGCATTGCAGACCGATCAGAACATCGCCGGTCTTATGGCGTTGTCGACCTATATGGCGTTGCCTGAGGATGCTGCGACCGCCGTAAGCCGCAAGGACCTGCCGATATTCATGGCGCATGGCAAATTCGATCCAGTGCTAAGAATGGAATGGGGGCGCGCGTCGGCGGACAGGTTGATCGAGGCGGGTTACTCGGTGGACTGGCATGAATATCCGATGGCACACGCAGTCTGCCCGCAGGAAATCGCTGACATCAGCCGTTGGCTGAGTAAGGTCTACTCCTGATCATCCTGCGGTCACCCATCGCCTGTCGTGAATACAGAGTCGCCAACGGCCTTACCGGTGGCATCAAAACGTCGCTCCCGAAAACGCCACACACCGGACGCGTCATACAAGGCGACACTCGAGCTTCGTGTGCCATAGTCCGGTAGCACGATAAACGGCGCGCTGATTGCGTGCGCTGTTTCGAAGGGAAGTCGATCGCTGTCTATCTCGCTGACCGGCGCTTTATCCCGATCATCGAGAAGGCGCATCAGCTCCGTTTCATTAATGTTGTCTTCCTCGATGAGCCGCGTGAGAGTGGCTTTGCTGCGCACGACCTTGTGCCAGGGCGCATCCAGCAGGGCATTGCTGAGTCCGTACACGCCGGGCGCAAGGACTTGCGGCCCGCCGCCGCGATTCGATAGCCAGGCGAGTGATTCGCCGTCACCAACCAGCAAGTTGAATCCTGCGTAGGCGGAGCCGTCGACACTGTTGAGATAGTCGAGTGGCTTCTCAGTGCTGTTCAGGAAGTTCGTCACGAGGTGGCCGCGCGAGCGAAGTTTCGCGGACGGCAGTTCAGCGTCGCGGTAATTCGTGACGGTGGCGATTCGTCCGTTGCGGCGTAACGCGAGCCAGGTACCTGCGGCTTGCAAGTCGCGCCCACCGACGATGTCAGGAAAGTCCGGCCACCAGTGCGCTTCCTTCGTCGGCCGGGAATGGAATTCGTCGCGATTGCCCGCAAGGATCAATGGAAATTCGGGGTGTTGTTTCCAGGCTATCACTACGAGGCACATGATTAGCTGGATACTTCAGCATTCAGCCAACCATCGACAAGTCTGCGCGCGATCGAAATACTGAATGGGAGCTTTGGAAATCCGGAGCGCAACTCTTTGCGAGTGAACCATTGCGCGTCTTCCAATTCGCCGTCATTCAGTTGAATTTCCTGCGCGACC
>JALHUQ010000069.1 GCA_022866645.1 Woeseiaceae bacterium
ACACGATCGCTGCGCGATCGATCATTCTCGACGACGGCCTGCGCAAATCGAATCCCGCAGCCATTCGTCATTTGCACGCCGGCGTCGCTGCCGACTATTCAATTCGCGCAGGTGATTCGATATCAGGCGCAACCGGAAACTTGCGTTATTCGCGTGGCAGTGGCGGTGGCGGAACAGAAGGATGGCGGCTCGAACCAACGGAAGACCTGAGCTTCAACGATGACAATCCCAGGCCCGGACCACCGTCAGTCGCTGGTTCACTACGCGTCGCAAGTTTCAACGTGCTGAATTTTTTCTCGACGGTGGACACTGGGCAGGCTATTTGCGGACCCGACGGCGACGACCCTTGCCGCGGTGCGGACAGCGCCGCCGAATTGTCGCGCCAACTCGAGAAAACCGTTACCGCGATCGCGCTGATGGATGCGGACATCATTGGTTTGATCGAACTGGAGAACAATGCCACTGACTCCATCGCAGCCATCGTTAATGCCTTGAACGCCCGCGTCGGGTCGGGCGATTATGCTTTCGTCGACTCTGGAACCATCCACACAGACGCAATCAAAACAGGATTAATCTACAACTCATCCACGGTACGAACTAGTGGTCCCTTCGCGTTGCTGAATGCCAGTGTCGACCCACGATTCCGGGATACGCATAACCGACCTGCACTTGCGCAATCGTTCGAGTTTGTATCGACGGGCGCCGTGGTTACTGTTGCGGTCAATCATCTGAAGTCCAAGGGATCGTCTTGCGACACCATCGGCGACGCGAATGTCAACGACGGCCAAAGTAATTGCAACATCACGCGACGCGAAGCCGCTGCCGCCATTGCCGACTGGATCAATTCCGACCCCACCGCGAGTGGTGACAGCGACTTTCTGATCATCGGCGATCTGAACGCCTATCTGATGGAAGATCCGCTCGCGGCACTCAGGGGTGCCGGCTTCACCAATCTACTGGACAGCAACCGCAACGCGTATTCCTACGTATTTGATGCGCAGGCCGGCGCGATTGACCACGCGCTCGCATCAGCCAGTCTCGTTGCGCAGGTTCGCGAAGCCTTCGAGTGGCATATCAACGCCGATGAGCCGCAATTACTCGACTACAACCTGGAGAACGGGCGGGACGCAAGTTTGTTTGATCCGAATATTCCGTACCGCACGTCGGATCATGACCCTTTGATTATTGGGCTCGATCTCACGAACTAATCAAGGCTCGTCAGAGAACCTTGCCGCGGTATCGGCGCAACCAAAGCATCCAGATGACCATCAGGATTCCGAGGGCCGCAACGCTCGCCAGAAACAAGAAGTAGTTCTGGTGACCAACCAGTCCTGGGTTTGCATCCAGTATGCGTCCGGTAATCGGGCCGAAAAAGACGTCTGGCGTGTATCCAATCAGTGAAACCAAACCCACCGCCGCGCCGGTTAGAAACTTCGGCGTGCGATTTTCTTCCAACAGCGCGAAGTAGATTCCGCGCAGCGCATACACGGCGCCGAAGGTTGTGAAGAAATTCAGGTAGATAATCGTCATACCGGAACCGGACGGCGCAGTCGAAGACCAGGCGAAGCAAGAAACGCCAAGAATTGCGAATAGAACGCCTATGGACCGAGCCGCCTGGTAGCGATCTGCAGTCAGGCCGGCGAGTACGGCGGCAATCGGTCGCATCCAGGCGCCGTACGTTGCGAGCCTCGCGCCATCAACTTCGTCCATGCCGAGAATCTGAACGGCGTAAAGGGAAAAATTATCCAGGCCTTTGTAGCCGCAGTAGGCGCAGACAATGACACCGGCTTGCGCCCAGATAATGGGACGCCGCAGCACCGCTCCCATTCCCTTGAGCGGACTGCATTTTGCCTTGTCCATGCGTTCTTCTTCAGGTATCGCGTACCACGAAAAAACACCGCTCATGAACGTGAGCAATGTGTAGAAAAGAACGACCAGTCGAAATCCCGTCTCGCGTTCTTCCACTGTTGCGAGGCGGGCATTGTCCGGCAAGTAGAACGCCAGAATATAGACGCCGATCATCGCGACGAACGCAGCGACCAGTCCCCGACCGCCATCCAGGATTCCAAAAGCGACACCCTGCGATTGACGTCCACCCCAGTCCCGCGTCGCTCGTATCAGAGCACCCCAGAACAGGAAAATACTCGTAAGGCCCCAATAGCCATACAAGATCTGCATCCCCATCACACCGGGAATCGTCGCCATGTAAATGCCGCCAACAGACGTCGCTACTAATGACACCGCGATCAGCGCGCGAGCCGGGTATCGATCCGCGATCGCGCCGCCGGGAAAATACGCGAGCATCGCGATGACACCGTAAACAGCGAACATGTCGCCAAGCTCTGTATTCGTGATACCGAATACTTCCAGCATTGTTGGCCGGAAAAATCGCGGCACATTGAACACCAGACCGAATACGAGCTCCCCGGCAAAGACGAGCGCGAGCATTAGAACGACGCGTCGCATGGCCTCAGCCTCGCAGGCGATAGCCGGTCTTGAAAATCCAGCGGACGATGAGCAGACAGACGACTAAGAAGCCTACGGTAATTCCCAGACTCAGCCCGACGCTGACATCGGCGTTTTCATAAAAGCTCCAGCGGAAGCCGCTGATTAGATAGACGACGGGATTAAACAAGCTGATCGTCTGCCACACAGGCGGCAGCATGCTGATGGAATAGAAGGTGCCACCGAGGAAGGTCAGCGGCATGATCACCAGAACCGGAACGATGGTCAGCTTTTCCCAACCGGTCGCCCAGATACCAAGAATAAATCCGAACAGGCAAAAGGACACACAGGTCAGCAGCAGGAACCAGATCATCACCAACGGATGTGCAATCTCGATATCGACGAAAAAGCTCGCTGTCGTCAAAATGATGGTGCCGATGATGACGGACTTGGAAGCTGCAGCACCAACGTAGCCAAGCAAGACCTCTCCATACGACACGGGCGCCGACAACAATTCAAAAATAGTGCCGGTAAATTTCGGAAAATAAATCGCAAACGATGAATTCGAAATACTCTCCGTCATTATCGACAGCATTATCAGTCCGGGCACAATAAATGAACCGTAACTAACACCATCGATTTCAGTGATGCGCGAACCAATCGCGGAGCCGAAAATAACGAAGTACAAGGACGTCGACAACACGGGCGCAATGATGCTTTGCACAACCGTACGGAACATACGTGTCATCTCGAAACGGTAAATCGCTTTTACGGCGTAAAAATTCATGGGCTCTTTTTCACCAAATCAACGAAAATATCTTCCAGTGAACTTTGCGACGTATGCAGTTCACTGAAATGAATGTCCGCAGCACGCAAGTCACCCAGCAACGCGGTGATTCCGGTGCTTTTGCGCATGGTGTCATAAGTGTAGGTCAGTTCCTGGCCGTCTTCGCTGAGCTCCAGTTGATAATCGGCCAGTTGCGATGGCACCCCTGCGAGTGGTGTTTGCAGGTTCAATACAAGCTGCTTCTTGCCGAGCTCACGCATTAACTTGTCTTTGTCCTCGACGAGAATGATTTCGCCGTGATTAATGACGCCCACTCGATCGGCCAGTTGTTCGGCCTCTTCAATATAATGGGTGGTCAGAATGACGGTGACGCCCTTCTCTCGCAGGGCCGAAACAACGTTCCACATGTCTTGCCTTAACTCTACATCGACTCCTGCGGTCGGTTCATCCAGGAATAGAACCTCGGGTTCATGGGACAGCGCTTTAGCAATCAGGACACGACGCTTCATGCCGCCAGACAATTGCATGCTGATCGTGTCTTTCTTGTTCCACAACGACAATGACCTCAGAACTGTCTCAAGATGTTCGGGATTCGCCGACTTGCCGAACAGCCCGCGACTGAATTCACAGGTATTCCAAACCGTCTCGAAAGATTCAGACGTAAGCTCCTGCGGAACCAGACCGATCCTTCCACGAGTGCGCCGATAGTCTTTGGTGATATCGTACCCGTCGACAAGAACGACCCCCGACGTCGGCGTGACGATGCCGCAAACCGCATTAATCAGCGTTGTCTTGCCCGCGCCATTAGGCCCGAGCAGCGCGAAAATCTCGCCGCGCCTGATTTCGAGGTTGATGTTTTTGAGGGCATGAAACCCGCCTGCGTAGGTTTTCGTCAGGCCCTTGATCGAGATCATTGGATGCATGCGGCCAATGATACGATGCTTTGCGTCTGAAAATCTCGTTGTCAGTTGGCCAGGATTTTACTCGACCGATTCAGCATGCCGGGCAGCAGTACTGCGGAAGTTAATAGCACCAGGCACTGCAACTGCGTCACCGTCAGATTGCCCACGACGATATAGCCATCAGCACGCAAATATTCAACAAAGAATCGCATAGCCGCATAGGCGCACGTAACAACAACAGCAATCGTACCCTTCGGATACTCGCGCCACCGAAAACGCCAGAGCGCCAGCACCATTACAAGCAACAGGGCAACTTCATAGAGCTGGACGGGAACAACCGGCAATGATGCGAGAGCATCCGATTCAATCAGTCCTAATGCGACGTGTTGCTCGAACGGCAGACTGCCTGGCGGATACTGCACGCCGTTCGTCAGGCCATTCAGTATTGGCAAGGTATTGACTTGCGATGCGAAATTGCCAGCTTCAACCTGCGTCGCGACATC
>JALHUQ010000070.1 GCA_022866645.1 Woeseiaceae bacterium
GTGCACGAGCAGGAGGGCAACGCGTACGTGCCTATCGGATCCTGGCGTTGCGATATTCCGACGATGTCGCCGATAGATAGCGATTCTGACCTGGTGCGGTTTCTAAATGATCGGCAGTGGGTCATCGATCTGGAGGAAAAACAGCGATTTCCGGCGCGATACGATGGTCTGGAACTCGACCCCTATTTTCAGGAGAGCGGCGACTGGTGGCTTATCGTGCCTCTGTACCTTGGCAAGCGGCTGTTTGGTTTTGTGTGGTTAAAAAAGCCTCGGGTCGTCCGCAGCCTGAATTTCGAGGACCATGATTTGCTACGCACAGTGGGGCGCCATGTCGGTATGCACATCAACCAGGCTGAATCGGACAAGCGGCTTGCCGAAAGCAGCCAGTTCGAAGCCTACAACAGGCTAACGGCTTTTGTAATGCATGACCTGAACAACCTGCTCGCGCAACAGTCGCTCGTCGTGACGAACGCAGAACGGTTCAGAGACAATCCGAAGTTCGTGGACGATGCGATAGGCACTATTGCGAACTCTGTGTCGCGTATGAAACGTCTGATGGAACAGCTGAGGAGAGGTTCCAAGACCCCGGCAAAACGCAAGATTGACCTACAAGTATCGTTGGCCAATGCGACCCAACGTTCCATGGCGTTGCGCCCACAGCCTTCTCTGCTCTCAAGTGATACATCGACTTACGTTTTGGCCGATCCGGAGCGGCTGACCGCCGTTTTCGAGCATCTGATACGCAATGCGCAGGATGCGACCGCCGATGACGGCCGGATTGAGATAGGCGTAACAATATCCAATGATATGGCTTTCATTGCAATCAGTGATACCGGTGTGGGCATGAGTTCAGACTTTATTCGTGAGCGACTATTTCGACCTTTCGACAGCACCAAGGGGAGTCATGCGATGGGCATTGGTGTCTATCAGGCGCGGGAGTACGCTCGCATTTTGGGAGGGCAACTTGAGGTTAAGTCCGAGGAGGGGCAGGGCGCCACGTTTATTCTCAGCTTGCCTGTTACGAATCACGCCGATGCCGATCAATAAGCGGTCTTGTCGTTCCAGACAATGCCAATGGTTTTAACGATTATTCTGAGGTCGAGTGTAAGTGACCAATTCCGCAAATATTCGAGATCATATTCGACGCGTTTTCGCATGGCCTCGACCGTACGTGTTTCGCCACGGTATCCCATCACCTGCGCAAGGCCGGTAATGCCAGGATTGACCTTGTGCCGAATCATGTAGCCTTTGATTAACGGCCGATACTCTTCGTTGTGTGCAACGGCATGCGGCCGCGGTCCGACGACACTCATGCGGCCTTGAAGTACGTTGATGAATTGCGGCAATTCGTCGAGCGAGGTCTTTCTTAGGAATGCGCCCACTTTCGTCACTCTTTCATCGTCCCGAGTCGCTTGCTTAACGTGATCAGAGTCTTCGGAAACCGTCATCGAGCGAAATTTGTAAACGATGATTTCATGGCCGTCGAGGCCATATCGCCGTTGCTTGAATATGACGCTTCCCGGTGACGTCAATTTGATCGCGAGGGCGATTGCGATCAGTATCGGGCTCGTCAAAAGCAAAACGATCGAGGCGATGGTGTAGTCGCTGAGCGCTTTTATCGCTCCTTCGGTACCCTGGAAAGGCGTTTCACACAGAGCGACGATGGGTAATCCGTCGATATCACTCGTACGGCACTGGATCAGGTCAAAGACAAAGACATCGGGAACGAAGTAGATAGAGGCCGTTGTGTCATGCAGCTGAGCGAGGAGTTCAGTAACGCGTTGTATGTTGCGTATCGGCAGCACGACGAATATGAGATCAGTGCTGTGCTCGCGTACGTAATCCGGTAACTGCCTCAAATTGCCCAGTACCGGAAATGCCGAGTCATTTTCGAGTCGTTCCATACCGCGATCATCGAAGAATCCATCCACTTCCATGCCCAGCATAGGAGTCGACTGGATCTTCGACGCCAGTTGGTGGCCAAGATCGCCTGCACCGGCAATAACGACTCGTCTTCTGTTGCCAGCAGACATCAGCATTCGCGAGATAAGAACCTCTACCAAAAGCTGCGCGAGCACGAGCAACGGCGGCGCCACTATAAACCAGGTGAACAGAGCCCGACGAGAAAAGATTGACGATGTCTTCGTCGCGTAGCCCAGCAAGAGCAATATTCCGACAAGCAGGAACCAGCGACTGACGATCGACAGCGATATACTCCAAAATCTGGGCGGCAGGATATCGGTACTCGCGTTTCGCCCCGGGAAAAGCATCAAAGCCAGGAGCGCGGCGATAATAAAAAGGGCCTGATAGGGCTCACCCCAATTAACGTCGTATGCCCACATGGTTATGCACAGCGCTGTGATTGCCACCACCGCAGCCGATACCCGGCGTAAAACGACGAGTACAACATACGGAAATTCGTGCTTGGCGTGGCTGGTGTTTACCATTGTTTTAGCGATTCGGAAGTTTTAGTAGCGACGCATCTGGATTCGGTAGAAAAGAGAGCGTCACTGAAAAAATATTCTTATTTGTCGGAGACTTAGCAAGTCTAATTAAAAAGATACGTAATAAGCAGGCGATTTTACAATTGATGGAAAATTCTCGCGAGGCGACACTATTCAACACTGAAAATATCGAATTAATGACTGAATCTTGCCGAACTCAGCTAATGTATCAATATGCCTGTGGCATAGACAGTACACAATTCACAGCTGGTGCTGTGAACCAGTCAGCGGGCCTGCGAGAATCTAAGCGTTCCGAGTTATGGGATCGCGCGTTTCTCCAAACTCTGCACGGCACGGCTGGCAGTTTTGCCGTCCCAAAGCGGCGGGCAGCGACCCTTTTTCCACTCGCCGCGCAGGATTTTCTGGGCCTGCTTCGGAAAGACCACGGGATTGAATATGAGTAGACCAGACCGGTTGCCAGATTCCGTTATCCGATAATCGGTCCAACGATCAATCTGAAATATACTGTGTTCTACGATTTACCGGAAGACACCACCATTAAGTGATTCGCTTCCCGTTTTTAGCCGTGAGAACAATCACACTCTGCCCACCTGCCTGCAAGTATACTGCGCTGTGTTGCCGATATGAGTACGACCACTATGTTTACGCTGATTACTCGCTGGTTCGAAGACGTATCTGCGTCTCAGGACTACCAGCGCTCAGATTATGTCGTCCTGTGGTTGATTCTCGCGGTTGGCGCCGTACTCCGATTCTGGGGGCTCGACAACGTGGGCCTGAACGGTGACGAGGAAACCATGGCGATGCCGGCGATGGCGATTCTCGAAACCGGCCAACCAATTTTACCAAGCGGGATGTATTATGCACGGGCTCTGA
>JALHUQ010000071.1 GCA_022866645.1 Woeseiaceae bacterium
GCGCCGAACTCTGCGCCGATTCGCCGAAATCGAAAAGACAGGATAGCGAGCATCGTGATGAAACTGATCGCGACCGCGATGACAAAATGAAAGTAGGCGCTGAAGCCGTCAACGTAGATGAAGCCGGGAGTGATAATAAACGTTGAAGCTGACGACACACTCGCGGCGAGGATGATGCCAACGACAAACGGATTCATATTGCGATCGCCGACAGCGAACGTGCCGAAACCGGTTGTTTTTCGATACCCGAGCCAGCCCAGCCAGGCAGTGCCTGCCAGGTAGGCGATAAAAAGCGACCAGGCAAGCATCAAAGAGTTCGCCCGGCGAGGGTGTCCAGGGTGGCCTTGATGACCTGAATTTGCGGCCCTTCTTTCGTTGCGTAGCCCTCGCCCGTATATCCCCACCAGTCCCAGCATCCATATGGGTTCATTGGCGCGACCTTGCTGCTCTCGACTTGTGGATAGAGCACCAGCAGATTATTGCTATCTGCCCACTCGTTGAATCCCGCATCGGCCGCGAACGCATCAGCAACAAATTCGGACGATTGCGAACAGCCGTGAACAGCGACATGAACGCCGCACGCCGAACCCTGTGAACAGGATGCGGGCACATACAAATACGCCAGTTCCAGCATGTCGGCGCCATCAAAACCGGGCTGCGGGATCGAAAGCAATTCGCCACTTGTGGTCACACGCTCGTTCAACTCGCCATACACGGTCTTGAGAATTTCGCCGGCCGCATCGTAATCGCAGGCGTTCAGGAACGGCGCGGCAAAGGTATCGCAAGGCGATCCGGAGCTCAGCGTCGGAAAACCGTGAACGATGGCTACATCGGTGACGAGCGTAACGGCATCGTCGGCAATCAGTTCTGTGTACAGCGCCGCCGCGGCTTCTGCTGCGCTCTGATGAACGACCGGATCAAGCGCACCGTGAAAAATCCAGACGCGATCATCGGCGAGATTTGCGAGGTCGTCGATCTTTCCTGCCGCTGCCGACGTTCGTGCATATTCGATCAGTGAGTCCGTGCCCAGTTCACCGCCCTTCATGCAGGGCCCGAGGCCACGCGACAGCTCACCCATCGCGCAATAATACGGACCTCCCGCAACTATGGCGACTCCATTGAAGATCGATGAATGCGCAAGATGCAATTGACCCGCCATGTACGCACCTGACGAAACACCGGAGACACTGATACGATTCGAATCGATGTTGTAGCTGGCAGCTTCGACGACTGTGTCGATGGGTTCTTTGCTGCAGGCAGCCAGCAGGACGAGCAACATCGGAAAATATTTAACCATCAGGCGACCTTTTCGATGAATGTATCGATTGCGGACAGGACCTCGGGTTCGTCGAGCAATGGAACGTGACCACGATTGGCCACAGGAACAACCACGAGGTCTGATTTTGCTGCTGTCATTTTATCGATGATGTCCGCCGTCAAAATGTCGGACAACACACCCCAAAGCAGAGTGACAGGAACGTCACGGAGCGCGGCGTAAATCAGCCAGGGATCGCCTTTCTGCGGGCCGACCTCACGGACTGCACGCCCGATGTTCGCGTCCATATCGAGGCGCGGTATTTCGTTCTCGATTTCCCGATAGCCGCGACGCGCCAGTCGCAGGAAATCGTCATCGCTCAAGTCAGGCAGCCAGTGACCGTAGATATCCCTGGCTTGTTTTGCGGCTTCGGCCCAACTCGTCACGGGCGCCAATCGACCGGTGTACTCCTGAATTCGAGTGAGACCCGCAGGACCTATCTCCGGGCCGATATCATTCATCACGACGCCAGCGACGCGTTCAAGGTGTTGCGCCGCCATGACCATCGCACAGAGGCCACCGAGCGAGGTACCGATAACGATGACCCGATTGATCTTGAGTGAATCGAGCAAGGTCCAGACATCCGCAACGTAGGTCAGCGGGTGGTAGTTCTCCCAGTTCGGATCATAGTCAGAATACCCACGCCCTCGAAAGTCGATGGTAATAACGCGCCGCCTGTTCGAAAGGTGGTGCGCGAGGTCATCAAAATCGCGGCTATTGCGCGTCAGGCCGGGCAAACAGATAACCGGCGTCCCCTCGTTCTGGGCGCCGAAATCCCGGTAGTAAATGTTGAGCCCGTCGCTACTCTGGAAATAATGTGTGTTGGCGATTGTGCTCAAGATTAAATCCTCAATACTCCAGATCGGCAAAATGTTTTCGCAATTCGCGCTTCAATACCTTGCCGTTCGGATTACGCGGGAGTTCGTCGACAAAAATTGTACCCGCTATTCTCTGCTGCTTACCCACGCGGCTATTCGCCCACAATGTTAGCTCTTCGGCATCAATGCTATGGCCATCAGCCAAGACAACGACGGCCAGCGGTGTCTCGCCCCACTTCTTGCTCGCGACGCCGACAACGGCCACTTCGTGTACCGCCACATGTTCAATGATTACCGCTTCGATGTCGGCCGGATATATATTCTGACCACCGGAGAGAATCATGTCCTTCTTGCGATCCACGAGATAGAGAAAACCGTCCTCGTCGAACTTACCGACGTCACCCGTCCGCAACCACCTGTCGCCCGAGGGATGGACCCATGTCGACTCCTCGTCAGCCGCCGCATTCGCGTGATAACCGGCCATCATGAAACGGCTTTGACCTACTATCTCGCCAGCGACGCCCACGGGCAGTTCATTGCCATCGTCGTCGATAACCGCGAGATATTGCCCTGGACAGGCACGACCAACGGATTCAACTTTTTCAAGCATGTCTTCCGGACCCAGTGTCGTAACGAGACCTTCTGTCAGTCCGTAAAGTTCGATGAAGTCCCCCGGCATGCGCGCAACGAGATCCTGTTTAATCGCGATGGCGAGTGGCGAGCCGCAGCACATGTACGCGTCCAGACTCGACAAGTCGTAATCATCGTAGCATTCATATTCGAGTAGCTTCTGGAACTGCAACGGCACCATGACCGTATGCGTAATTTTCTCACGCTGTATGAGTTCGAGACACTGGGCAACATCAAAGCGACGCTGTACGACCATCGTGCCAGCGGCGAAGATCGTGGCCAGCATTGCCACCCAATTGATGTTTGAAAACAGTCCGAGATTCAATAAAGTGCGCGCACCCGAGTGGTAGCGCAGTGCAACGGCCATGTCGGACGCCCAGGCCGCACGACAAGCGTGATCATGCACGATACCTTTTGGCAGCCCGGTAGTGCCTGAGCTGTAGATGATGTTGCACTCGTCACTCGATTCGATAGTCACCGCAAGGGCGGTCGTATCCGCCGCATCCCTGAGCTTATGATAGTCGTGCCAGCCATTCTCGACAGGCCTGATCCCAACCAGACGCTGCTGCACGTCGCCGCCTATCCGATCGCGAAGACTTTCAATCCGCGCGATATGCTCACCCGATGCGATGACGGCTTTTGCCTCGGAGTTGGCGATCATTCCGGCAACAGCGTCATTGCTAATCGCACAGTTCAGCGGCACGGCGCAAAATCCGCCACGAATAATGCCGAACATGGCTTCGATCATTTCGTAACTGTTGGTCATGAGCACAATGACGCGATCGCCGTGACCAAGACCGAGTCTCTGAAGTGCATTGGCGACTTGTAGAGTGCCGACACCAAACTCGGCCCAGCTGACCACCAAATCGCCGTCGACAACGGCATCTTTGCTCGAGCAAGACACCGCGTTAATGGCCATAATGTCCGGTATGAGTAACGGCTTTGGCGAGAACCACGCCATGGGATCGACCCCCCTGTCCCTTGCGGTTCGCCCGCTGCAGCGCGGACGAAGAATTTCAACGATCGTTGAATAGTAGTTGAACGAGTGTTGAAATTCAAATATGGTGACGGCGTGATAAAAAAAGACAAGCAGACGACACGTGAACGCATACTGGATGCCGCTGAGGAGCTATTTGCTCACAAAGGCTACGAAGGTGTTTCCATCCGGCAGATCATGGCCAAGGCCGAAGCCGACGTCTCGCTGGCCTACTACCACTTCAAGTCCAAGCGTGACCTGTTTAATGAGATCATGCTGCGCCGCGTCGAGATCCTCAATGACATACGTTTGAAAGCGCTCGAGGCTGTCGAGGAGCGACACCCTGGCAATGCGCCTTCCGTCGAAGAGATTATCGACGCGTTCACACACCCCCTGCTCGATTTGCTCGCGCGCGAGCATGAAGAATGGAAGTACTACTTTCAATTGATTGCCCACATCAATAACTCGCCGGACTGGGGCGGTGAATTGATGACCCGCTACTTCGATCCGCTCGTGAGGCGATTCCTGGAAGCGCTGAAAAAGGCCCTCCCCGACTGTGACGACGCCGACCTTTACTGGAGTTACCACTTTTTGTCCGGCGCACTGACGCTGACCTTTGCCGAAACCGGACGCCTCGATAACCTGTCGGGCGGCGCCGCAAAATCGTCCGACATGGCGAGCGTCGTAGATCGAATGCCGAAATTCCTCGCGGCCGGTTTCGAGCGCCTCTGCAAAAAGTAACTCTGTTTGCAATTCAACGGTCGTTGAATTAATCTCCCTTCAACGTTCGTTGAACTATCTGGGCAACTTGCCCGACTGATTCCTTGGGGGATTCAAATGCTAAACCGTTTATTATCAATGCGTTACGTGAGTGCCGCTGCCGTAGCAGCAGGTGTCTTCGGGTGCTTCGTGACACCGCAGGAGGCGCGAGCACAGGGAGCCGAGGCCACTGCCCTTGATGAAGTGACAGTCACGGCCCGCCGCCGCGAGGAGTCGCTACGCGACGTTCCGATCGCAGTGTCAGCTTATTCGGGCAAGATGCTTGAGGAGCTCGGTGTTGTCGACGTGACAACCCTCAGCAACTACACACCGAACGTTACGCTCGAAGTATCTCGAGCAACGAACACGACACTGACCGCCTACATCCGCGGCATCGGCCAACAGGACCCGGTCGCAGGCTGGGAAGGTGGCGTCGGCATCTATCTTGATGACGTTTATCTGGCGCGCCCACAGGGCACGGTATTTGACATCTACGACGTTGAGCGCGTCGAGGTTCTGCGTGGACCGCAAGGGACGCTCTACGGACGGAACACGATCGGCGGCGCCGTTCGTTACGTAACAAAACGTCTGTCAAACGAAAGTGAATTCAAGGTCAAAGGTGCCCTCGGCACCTACAATCAGGCCGATCTGTTGCTTAGCGGCAGCATGCCGGTTTCTGACACGTTCCGAATTGGCGGCAGTATTGCGACATTCAATCACGATGGATGGGGCGACAACTTGTTTACCGGCGAAGAAAATGCCGATAAACAAATTATGGCGTATCGCCTGAGTATGGAATGGGAGCCGAGCGACAATTGGTTTGTTCGTCTTTACGGCGACTACAGC
>JALHUQ010000003.1 GCA_022866645.1 Woeseiaceae bacterium
CGCGCGTACGGGAACAGTATGTTCGGGCAGAAACTGCCGATAATGGCGCCGAGCTCTTCACCCTCGTAGCCAAAGATTTCAAAAAGCCCCGCCTGTTGCAGTTCGACCAGAAAAACGGTCTTGTCCGCTAACTTCGCTTCGACGGTAACGGTCAACACGATCTCGTGATGATTGTCGGCGACCACGGTGTGGCTGCTGCGAAGATTCAGGTCCGTTTTCGGTTTCCAGTCAGCCTGGCGGAATACGTCCGGAGCTTGTGGGGACTCAAACGAAAAGTCCTTCAAATAGATCTTGCCTATTGATAAACGCTTCTCAGCGGGTTTTTCATCTGCCATTTTCTTTCCTGTCTTTCGCAATCGCTTACCGGACTATCCGGCAAGCAGTTTATCGAGTTCTCCACTCACGTCCAGAGCACGGAGTTCTTCGTATCCACCGATGGATTTGTCGCCTATGAAAATCTGCGGCACGCTCCTGCTGCCGCTTCTTTCCTGCATTTCCTGTCGTTTCTGAACATCGTCTGTAACGACGAAATCCTCAAATTCAACCGCCTTCCTGGTAAGCAGCATCCTGGCGGCGCCGCAGTAGCCGCAGGTCCTGGTGCTGTACATCGTAACCTTGTTCTTGTCGCTCATTCGGCCCTACTTGTTCTTTGCTTTCCTGGCTTTGGTCTTCTTGCCAGTGACGACCGGCAAACCGGCCTGGCTCCATCCTGACATACCGCCCTTCAGGCCGTAAACGCTTTCAAAACCTGCCGCACGCAACGTATTGACGGCCTTCGTCGAGGTTATGCCGACGTCACACACGGCGACGATGGCTTTCGATTTCAGCGATGTGAGCTGGCTCATTTTCGCGTCGAGTTCGTCCGACGGGATATTTCTGGCGTTGACGATATGGCCCTTGGAAAAGGCGTCGAAGCTGCGCAGGTCGAGAACCACAGCATCATTGTTAATCAGCTGGACGGCCGCTATCGGCTCGACATTTACCATGCCGCTTGCCTTGCGCCGTATTTCCGAAAACACAACGACGAAAAAGCTGATCATCAGCGCCAGCACCAGCAAGGTATGGTTGCTGGTGAATTCCAATACTTTGTCCATGGGTCACTCAGGCGCTAAGGAAAGCTGCGCGTAGGAAGTTTGTCAAACGCGGGAGTATACCTGTAAAAGCCACAGGAAATACCCCGCCGAAGGCTCTACACTCTGCCCGCATGAAGCTACGAATGACCCCGATATTGATGTTCCTGGCCGCGACCGGTATCGCCGCGGCACAGGATTCCGATGGGGAGCTCACGAAGGTCAAAGAGCGCGAGCTGGAGGAGGTTCGCGAGCGTATCAGCGACCTCAAACAGAGCATGGACCGGAGTGCGACGGAGCGGGATCGGCTGACCGGCGAGCTGCAGTCCATCGAGATCGCGATTTCCGAGCAACGTATGCGGATCAAGGAAATCGAGCGCGAGCAGCGTTATACCGAGAACAAGAAGAAGGCACTGGATGCGGACCTGGCCGAGCGCGAGGCCCACCTGGACCGGGAATCGAAGGAGCTGGCAGCTCAGGTACGTGCCGCCTACATGAGCGGCAGCCAGGAAAAAGTAAAATTGCTGCTGAACCAGCGAGACCCGGCAACGCTGGGTCGGCTGATGGCCTATTACCGCTACCTGAATGATTACAGGGCTGACAACATTGCGGCGGTCATCGAGGAAATTCAGAAGCTGGACGCACTGCGCAGCCAGATCGCCGCAGAGGAGGCTCGTCTGGCGGGTCTGGCCAAGAGTCGCTACGACGAGCTCGGTCAATTGAACGGCTCACAGGAAGAGCGCCAAAAGGTGCTTGTCAGCCTGAAGGGCAAGATGGCGACCGAAGGTCAGGAGGTCGATCGTCTCGCCGCACAGGAGGGGGACCTGACGCGCTTGATCGCTGAGCTCACGAGCATCCTGTCGGACTACCCGATCAGCTCCGAGGAGCCGTTCAGCAAACACAAGGGCAAGCTTACGTGGCCCGTTGCCGGCACCCCGATACACGATTTCGGCCAGCCGCGCGTTGGCGGCGACATGAAGTGGAACGGCGTTGTCCTGGCGGCGCCGCGAGGCCGCGAAGTCCGGGCGGTCTATCACGGCCGTATAGCCTTCGCCGACTGGCTCGCCGGCATGGGATTGCTCGTTATCGTTGATCATGGAGAGGGCTACATGACGCTCTATGGCTCCAACGAAACGATCCTCAAGAACGCCGGCGACTGGGTCGCTCCTGGCGATGTTATTGCGACCGTGGGCGACAGCGGTGGTCAGCAGCAAGCAAGTGTGTACTTCGAGCTGCGCAAAGGAACGAAGCCCGTCGATCCGCGGACATGGATTACGCGGCGGCCCGGCCACTAGGCTCGCCACGAGTTTGTGCTGTTGCGTCAATTACCGCGCAATTTTCTGTGCTAATGTCGGGGCTCGTGCCACAAGAGCCAAAAGCCGGGGCACCGGAGAGATCATATGTCATTGAAAATTCGAGCAATTTTGGTTGTCGTGATCGGCGTAGTGATGGGCCTCGGCCTGTCCGTCGGGGGCGGGCTGCTGGCGAGTAATAAGCCGCTCAATACCGAAGAGCTGGCCTGGGAACAAGCGCAGCTTTTTGCAGAAGTTCTCGAACGCGTCAAGCGTGACTACGTCGAGCCGGTTGACGACGCTACATTGCTCGAGAGCGCCATTCGCGGGATGGTCGGCGACCTGGACGCGCACTCTGAATACCTCGATGCTAATGAATACCGCGATATTCGCATCAGCACGACAGGCAGCTACACCGGCGTTGGTATTGAGGTCGCGCAAGTTGGCGATGCGCTACGCGTGATCAGCCCGATCGCGGGCTCTCCCGCTGCCCGGGCGGGCATTCAAAGCGGCGATGAGCTTGTGGCCGTTGACGGTCGGCCGATTACTGATGATCGGCTGCAAGACACGATGGGGCAGCTTCGAGGCCAGGCCGGCTCAAAAGTGACCGTGTCTGTGCGGCGCGATGAGGTCGTTCTTGACTACGACATGCGCAGACAGATTATTCGCGTTGCCAGCGTGCACAAAGAATTCCTCGGCCCGTCTTATGGCTACGTTCGCGTCAATCAATTCAGCGAGAACACCGCACAGGAATTAAGCCACGCCGTGGATGAGCTGCATGAGGCCAACGGCGGCATGCTCGAGGGCATGGTACTGGATCTGCGCAACAATCCCGGCGGCGTGCTCGATGCAGCGGTGGATGTGTCGGACCTGTTTCTGGACTCCGGCGTGATCGTCACGGCGGACGGACGTACTCCAGAGGCCCGTTTTACACGTTCGGCACATCGCGGCGATATTCTGGACGGTGCACCGATGGTGGTTCTGGTGAATAGCGGCTCCGCGTCCGCGTCTGAAATCGTCGCCGGTGCATTGCAGGATCATAATCGAGCGACGATCGTCGGTACGCCCACCTTCGGCAAAGGCCTCGTGCAAACGGTGATGCCGCTGTCCAGGGGCCGGGCGATCAAACTCACCACGTCACGGTATTACACGCCTTCGGGAGATTCGATTCAGGACGTCGGCGTTCAACCGGATGTGCTGGTCGCAGAAACGCCGGGCTATCCAGACCTGAGTCTGTCGGGCCTGCTCGATCACGAGGCTGATGCCCAGCTGGTCGAAGCAATGGAGCAATTGCAGCCTCGCGCGGTGATGCACAGCAACGCACAATGAGTGTGTTACGGCCGTTCGCGATCACGGCGCTGTTGATGCTCACCTCCGGATCTGTCGCAAGCAGTCCGCCCAGAATAGCGATCATCATCGATGACCTTGGCTATCAGCTCGATGCCGGTCAGAGAGCCATCGAGCTCCCCGGCCCGGTGTCGTTTGCGGTCTTGCCAGGAACGCCCGGCGCAAGTGCGCTGGCTATGCTCGCATTCGACCGTGGCAAGGAGGTGCTGTTGCATCTGCCATTGCAAGCAGGATCCGACGACACGATCGAGGATCCGCTTGGCCTTAGTTTGTACATGAGCCGCGAAGAGTTCCGCGACACGTTCGAGCGCGCGCTGATTTCAGTCCCGCACGCCATAGGCGTTAACAGTCATCGTGGCAGCCTGCTGACCCGCCATCCTGGTCACATGCGGTGGTTGATGGAGGAAATTCATGCGCATGAAGATCTGTTTTTTGTTGACAGCTTTACAACGCTTGAAAGTGTTGCTGTGAGAATCGCAAATGAAACCGGAGTTGATGCGCGCAAGCGTGACGTCTTTCTGGACCCGGATCGGGACCCGGAGACGGTTGCCAGAGAATTCAAGCGCATGAAGAGGCTTGCCGGAAAGCGCGGCTCTGTCATCGCGATTGGCCACCCGTATGCGGCGACGCTGGAATTGCTGGAGCGTGAACTACCGAAGCTGGCGGCGGACGGTTATGAGCTCGTCACCATTAGCGACCTGGTACAAACGCGATGAGTTATCACTCCTGGGGCGCCGCAACATTACGTTGAACGGTCGCGCTGTTTATCGCTCTAATAACGTGACGTAACGACGGCAGAAAACAATGAAACATAAAGCTCGAAAAGGACTTTTTGTAATTGCGCTATTTTTCGCGCAACCGGCCACAACCATGGCCGGCGACGTGGACCTGCAAAGCCTCTTTCCGAAAGCGGACGCCAGCCTGGTTCTTGCCCAGGGCGATGAGGTTGCTTGCACCATGCAGTACGCCCCGGTCTGTGGTTCCGACGGGCAGACCTATAGCAATGACTGTGTCGCCGGGGCGGCCGGCGTTGAAGTCGTCAGCGAGGGTATGTGTCCGGACGAAAACGCGAACAGCTGCCCCGAGGTTTTCGATCCGGTCTGTGGGGTGGATGGCAATACCTACATTAATGAGTGCTTTGCGGAGAAGTCGCAGGTCAAGCTTGCAGGCTTGGGCGCGTGCACGGCGAACGGATGTCCAAGCTACGAGGAACCGGTTTGCGGCATGAACGGCCGCACCTTTGTCAATCGTTGTGAGGCCGATGCCGACCGAATTCTTGTGCAGCGCAAGGGCGTGTGCGATGTCGACAACTGTCCGAATGTGTACTCACCGGTGTGCGGCGAAGACGGTGTCACTTACAACAACGCCTGTTTCGGCGAGAAGGCCGGCGTTACGAATTTCACGGAAGGACTGTGCAACGTGCGATCGTGTCCGCGCTTGTTCATACCGGTGTGTGGCGTCGATGGAATGACCTACGGCAACGCCTGTTTTGCCGAACGTCGCGGCGTCAGAATCGAATATGCGGGTGTCTGTGAAAGTCTGGGCGAGAACTGCCCTAACGACTATCTGCCGGTCTGCGGGATGGACAACGAAACCTACGACAACTCCTGTCAGCTCGATAACGCCGGCGTGCAGAAAGCGTATGCGGGCACGTGCATAGGAGACTGACGATTACCATGCAGGTCGCAGTCGTCCTTGTTCGTCAGTAACGTATGGCAACCAGACGAGTCCGGTAACAGCGACGTGAATGTCGGTACTTTTTGCACGAACGACGATCTCTTCCAGCGTCTCTGACTGCGCATCAAATGCAGTATCGAGATCGGCAATTTCTTTCTCCAGCGCTTTACTGAGGTCTGCTATGTCCGCCTGTACTTTGGCGGCCGTTTCTTCAGCCCGCCCCACGTCGGCGGCTTCCTTTCTTGCGCTACCCGCCGTCCTGATGGCGGTGCCCATTTTCGACGCGGAAGTGCTGGAAATGCGCTTTCGGCCGAGCACTGCACCGAGAATAGCGGTGCCGAAAGAAACAGCCGTATCAAGCGTCCTCTTGGTCGATTGTTCCTTCTGTACGGCGATCGACTGCTCGGCCCGCATCAGGCGGTTTTCAAGCGTCGTTACTTTGCTCGCATAGCGCTGACGTATCTTCGCGATCGCGAGATCACGCGCTTCGCTGGCTTTGTCCTGCAGACGCGCACGAAACTCGCCCTCAGTCTCGTCCGGCTCCGAGGTCAGTCGAAAGCGCTTACTGTTATACAAGGTGATCTTTTCGTTTTGCCGCAGCCATCGTGCGTAATCTTTGCCCCAGACTGAATACGCCTTCGCGTCGCCGGCCGCCGCCGGACACTCAGCATAGCTTGCGGCGCTGTCGCCGCTATCCCTGAGATCATCGATGGCAAGCTTGAGCGGTTCCGCATTGTCCCAATCAATGGCAACCGGACCGTCGTTGAACTCCGCGGTATGCAGTACGGCACGTTCACCTTCGATGTTTTGCCGGGAGCTCGTAAAAACCACATCGCCGCCCGCAATGAGTCGCGGGTAATAGACCAGGCCCTCGCCGTGCGCCGGAACGAAATACTGGTCGACGTCAGGCGGAAGTACCGGAGCCGCATTTGCAATATTTCGCCTGGGTTTCGAGAGTGCATTCGTCGCTGCAACGACTTTGGTTTTTGCGGCCGACATCAGGGTACGAATGTGATCGCGCGTCAACGGCCCGGCAAGATAGGACATTACCCAACGAGTGCCGAATACTACCGCCTCGTTTTCGTGCACGTTGTGCATCAAGAACCGTCGCTTGCCGAGACCCGCGATGGTGCGTTCCATTGCCTGCTTATCGAAATCGCCGCCGCTCGCGCCTTCGAGGCCTTCCATCACGCGCGCCTTGTCGCGTTCCGTTTGGAGTCGACCGATGAACCAGGTGCCTGTATTCGAAAGGCCCTTGTAGTCGAGATCAACCGGGTTTTGTGTCGACAACACCAGCCCGAGACCGTAGGCACGAGCCTGTTTCAACAAAGTCAGAAACAACTTTTTCGAGGGCGGGTTTGCGACGGGCGGCATGTAGCCAAATAACTCGTCCATGTACAAGATGGCTCGCAGGCTCGATGTGCCCTGCTGCGCACGCATCCAGGCGATGAGCTCGTTCAACAACATACAAACAAAGAACATGCGCTGTGCGTCGTCGAGGTGAGCAATGGACATTACGGAAATTCGCGGCTTGCCTTCCTCGGTATAGAAAAGGTTCTTCGCCTTCAGCGGCGCGCCCTGCATCCAGGCTTCGAAGCCTGGCGCGGCCAGCAAGTTGTTCAGCCGCATCGCCAGCGTGAAACGATCTTTGGCCGGGAAAAAGGTATCGACGGTCATGACGCCGACTTTGCTGATCGGCGGGTCCTGAATCTCGGCGATCAGATTTGGCACGTCGAGATCGCGCCCGGCTCTCCAGGCGTTGTCCAATAACTGCGAAAGAAGTATGTGTTCGCGACTTGAGACGGGGTCCGCATCGACACCCAGCAAGGTCAGGATACCGGTCGCGGTTGCCTGCACACGGTCACGATAAAGGTCGACGTCATCAATCAGCGCCTGATCCGGTGCGCCGAACGACTGCAGCACCGAAATCGGCAGGCCGGCGTTGCTGCCCGGCGTGTAAATGGCGAGGTCCACATTTTTCCGCAGCTGTGAAATTCGCTCGGCTGTCTGGCCCCACTCGCCGAGGCCCTTTTTCCACAGCTCGGCTTGTGCGGCAGCAAACTCCAAAGGGGTCTGACCGTTGTCGGTGGCGGACCGCTCGTTGATCCAGGGGGCAAAATTTTCTGCGCTAAGGTCGGGGAACGTGAGCAATATATTGCCCATGTCACCCTTCGGGTCCAGCGCGATGACCGGTATGTGGTCGAGCGCGGCTTCCTCCAGCAGGCTGATGCCGAGACCGGTCTTGCCGGAACCCGTCATGCCGATGATTACGGCATGCGTCGTCAGGTCCTTCGAGTCGTAAAGAACCAGATCGTCGGTGAGCCTTTCGGCTTCGGTGTCGTACCGCTTGCCAATATAAAAGGCGCCAAGTTTTTCGAAGTCCTGCATCGCTTATTTCCGGGCCCGATTAGTCCTTACCCGCAGCCATAGGCGAACGGTATTGGTAAACGATCACGGCGGCAAGGGCGGCAAGCGCGAGCATCGTTGCGGGGCCAAAGCCCGTCAAAAAGGGCAGCGCAACACCGGCACCGGCCAGCAGAGCAACCAGTACGCCCATAAGCGCTTCGCCGGTGATCAGTCCTGACGCAACCAGAAGCCCAATGCCTTCGCGTTGCTTCTGTTGCGTTTCGCCGAGATCGGCAGAGCGGCGCTTGACCAACCAGGCGACGACGCCACCGATAAAGATCGGCACCGATAAACCCAATGGCAAATAGATGCCGACGGCAACCGCTAACACCGGAAAACGAAACGAGGAACCGCGCTTTTCCTGAATCTTGTCGAGCACAATCAACGAAACTGCGAGCGCAAACCCCATGACAATGAAGTTCCACTGGATGCCCGCACCGAAAATTCCACCGGCCAATGCCATCATCAGTCCCGCTTGAGGAGCGGCAAGTACGCTATTGGGAATTGCGTCGGGGTTCGGGCTGGGCCGGCCAATACCGTATTGATTGTCGAGCAGCTGAAGTATCAGCGGAATGACGACGGCCGCGGCGATGACGCCAACGATCTGAAACAGCTGCTGACGCCACGGCGTTGCACCGACAACATGACCGCACTTGAGGTCCTGCATATTGTCGCCGGCGATCGCTGCCGCGGAACAGATCAGACCCGCGAGATACATTACAGCGATCGGTCCAAGAGTTGCTGCAAGTCCCTCGTTACCCATCAACTGCAGCAAAATCAGGGCCGAAATAATAACGGTCGCGATGGTGACGCCGGATATCGGGTTGTTCGAGCTGCCGACGAGACCGGCCATGTAGCCGGCAACCGACGAGAAGATAAAGCCGAAGACCAACATCAGCACCGTCATAACAGCCGAAATCATCAATCGCCCCGGATACTCGGCAAGCGCGAAATTGAAGATGAGGAATAGCGGCACGATCGATAGCACTATCACGATCAGCACGTAGTTCATTGGAGTGTCATATTCAGTTCGCAATGGTGCGGGACCCCCAGCGCGAGATTCGCGATAGGCCTGCATGCTTGAACGCACGCCATCGACCAGCGGGCGAGCGAGGCTGATCAATGACCACAATCCGCCCACAATCATTGCCCCGACGCCGACTCTGCGGCAGTCCTGCCAGGATTGTCCGGCGAGCGCGCCCCATTGATTCGCATCGAGTTCTGACCACACAGTGGCAGGATCTATTCCCGCCGCGGTCATGATCGCGACATGATTGAAGGCCCAGTTCAAAGGGACGCCAATGAGCGTGCCAATGACGCCGCCCATAAATACCAGCATCGCAATGTTCAGGCCGACGATGTATCCGACACCAATCAGGGCAGGGCTGATGTTGACGTTACCGAGGAACAAATACTTGCCCGCGAGCCATGACTGCGTTGTCGCGACGTTGCCGGACAACAGCCCGGCGCCGGACTCAACGAACTTGAATACCGCACCAATACCGGCAGCCTGCAACAATCGTTTGAAGCCTGCGTCCGCCTCGGCGTTCGCGGGTGTGTCGCGACCGCGCTCAACGCCACCCGTCTTGAGAACCTCCGCGGTCGCCTGCCCTTCCGGGAAGGCCAGTCGTGCTTCGACAATCAGTGCGCGGCGCAGGGGAACCGTGAATGCAACACCGAGGATGCCACCGAGGATGCCGATCGCGACCATCGGCCCATATTCATAACCGCTCCACGCCCGCATCATAACGAGCGCCGGAATGGTGAAGATGATTCCGGCAACCAGCGACTCGCCGGCCGAAGCGGCCGTCTGCACCATGTTGTTTTCCAAAATGGTTGAGCGCCGGAACATACGCAGGATGCCCATCGAGGCCGCGGCCGCTGGAATCGACGCCGAAACGGTCAGCCCCACCAGCAGGCCGATGTAGGCGTTCGCCGCGGCGAGGATCATCGACAATAAGGCGCCCAGCACGAGTGCCTTGACGGTGAGTTCGGCAATGCCGCTGCTGGCCGCGACGATCGGTGGTGGAAGTGGTTCTCGCATTCCGGACATTAG
>JALHUQ010000072.1 GCA_022866645.1 Woeseiaceae bacterium
GCATCAAACTCAACGATGCCAATGTCCAGTAACAGGGCTTCGTCTACCGACGATGTAGCAACCACAAGCTGAGTCTCTTCGGCGACGACGAGTTCCTGCACTGCACAACCCGCGGTGAATATCGCGATAGTGAGAACTGCAATTAACAGACGTATCATATTTTCTGGCGGCCCTATTTAAGTCCCGTGTACTTGCGGTACTCCTCCCAGAGACGTTCACGCAATTTTGGATCGTCTTCAGCCAACGCGGCCTCGCGCAGCTGCCTGGCGACAACGTCTTCAAACGAGTTAACTTCGATATCGTCCGGCGTGCGTGCCTGTTTTTCCTCGTCGCTCATGCCGTCCAAAGGTCCGGCCTGACTTTCGGCACTGCCCGCTGCGCCGCCGGCACCACCGGCGCCACCGCTACCACCGCCGCCTGATGCGCCCGCTTCCTGTTCGCCCATACTGATCGATCCGCCCGAACCGCCGGACCCATTGCCAAATCCTTCCGTGTTCTGACCGACCGATTGAACCTGGCGCTGTTCTTCGCCAAGCGCCTCATCGAAATCGCCCACTGACTTGTCCAGTTCTTCGCCCAACTTTTCGGCACGCTCCGAATCACCCGGAAACTGGCCGACTCCACCCGCCTGGTCACAGCCTGTTCCGCCACCCATTCCTCCGCCGCCAATTCCTCCGCCTGTGATGCCACCATCACCCTCTGAGCAACCTTCTCCAGCAGCACCGCCTGCTCCGCCACCGTCGGGTCCGCCTCCGATACTCGGCATGCCAATGCCCTGCACGCCACCGCTCGGTGAACCACCACCGCCTTGCGAACCACCACCGCCCTCGGAACCGCCACCGCCTTGCGCACCGCCGCCGGATGAACCGCCACCGGATGAACCGCCACCGGATGAGCCACCACCCTGCGAGCCGCCGCCCTGCGCGCCGCCACCGGATGAACCGCCACCGGAAGAGCCGCCACCTTCTGAGCCGCCACCGGATGAACCACCACCCGAAGAGCCGCCACCCGGAATACTCATTCCGCCAGACGAGCCGCCAGGAGGAGGTCCAATGGCGGTCGAACCAGCGCCAGCACAGCCCGCGACGAATAATACGGAAACGGCGATCGCGACATACCGCTGCGCCTGTGCGATCGGTCTATGAACAGTCTTATTCGGTTTCATCGTCGTCGGCCTCGTCGATATGTAAGGGTTTGAGCAGTAATTGGGCCGTGGAGTTCCGCAATCCGCTCATGAATGTACCCTGCTGAAGATAATACTCTCCTCGACCGGGATGAGCATAACTCGTATACCGCAAATTAATATGGAAAGTAGCCCTCCAATTTTCTGCACCTCTTTGATTCTGCTATTCTTTTTCCATAATGGGTTTGCGAAACAGAATCACCGAGAGATCGTCCGGTTTGCTCGGCTGTCCGTCTGTGGCTTTTTTCATACGTTCGCCGGCAAGTTCAATGAGCGCGAATACCGCATCCTTAAGTGGCCCCTTGCGAACGATTTCGATGATTTCATCAACATGGACATTGTCCATCAGGCCGTCACTGGCTACGAGCACCGTGTCCCTGGAATCCAGTTCGACCGAGGCACCGACATCAATTCGCATATCAGCAGTCCCGACAAAATTTGACACCAGGTGTCGTTCCTCATGGTGCAAGGCCTCGCGCTGATCCAAAAAGCCTGCCTCCACGGCAAAACCCGTCGGTGAGTGAGCCGTCGTTTGCAATTTAACGAGTCCTCTCTGTCCGATCACGATCGCCTCAGAGTCGCCAATCTGATACGAGCGCGCCAATCGTCCCTCAACCGTCACCACGGTCAGGGTCGTCGCCGAGCCGTTCGCCAGAGCGAGCACGGCGCTGTTGGCCGCCTCGATACCGTTCAAAACCGCCGTGCGCAGCAACATCGTCTTGTTCATTGCGACCTGTAAAGACTCCGCCAGGGTATTAACGGCTGTGAGCGACGCCCGTTTACCCGCAGGCAATCCGCCCGCTCCATCCGCAACGACGAGCACTGCGGCGCCAGGACCGTAAGGGAGTATGGCGACCGTATCCTCGTTGTCGGATTCTTTGGAAGGATCACGACACGTGTAGGCGACCACCTGCCCCCTGGCCACATCCGTTTCAACAATATCCGGCCCGGTCGCCCCATCGAGCAAAAGCATGTCGGTTGGTTGCTCACTCACGGCTGACAGGCTCACGACACCAGGCACAATAATTCCAGTAATCCCTGGCGATGCCCCAGTTGCACGACTTGCAGGAATCCCTGCTGCCTTTAATTTTCCAGACTCGCCTGACCTTTTTGTGGCACCACGGGCAATAACGCATAAATGGCATCAGCGGGCCGCGACAGCGTTCGCTCTGGCAACGTGCCGAGTAACGCTTATCGGGATAGGAGCGGCTGCCTTCTTCTACGAATCCCGGTCCGTAGCACCAGGCACAATAATCCCAGTCGTTTTTGACACCGCGCTCGCATCGCGGACAACACGAGGACATTCGGGACGCTGACGCTTTCGTTGGATTATCACAGCCGCACCAGGGACAGCATTGCATGCTTTCAGAAACCGGCCCCTCGCACTTCCGGCACGAATGGTTCGTTTCCAGCGCTTGTTTGAAATGCGTTTGAAACTCTCGCCACTGCAACCGTCGCCACGCGGTACCACGTGGCAAATCCTTATTCAGCTTCGAACGCTTTTGTTTTCGTTTGTGGCTTCGTGCTTTGATGAATGCGTCGTGCATCTGCACCGCATCGCGATAGCGCTGTTTTGGATCCAGTTGAATCGCGTTCCTGAGAACCTCGACCAGCTCCGGGCTTACCCGCGCCGCCAACCTGTCGAAACCCACGGGCGGCCAGTCGAAAGGCCAGTCCGGCAATTGGCCCGATAACAAACGGTAAATCACCAGTCCCAGTGAGAAAACATCCGACTGAAATTTGGGCCTGCCCATGGCCTGCTCGGGAGCCATGTAGTCCACCGTGCCGGAACCCGAGGCTTTCAACGTACGCAAGTTGAGCTTGGCGAATCCGAAGTCAGCCAGCCTCAGCTGATTATCCGGGAACAAAATAAAATTTTCGGGCTTGATGTCACAGTGAATTATCTTGTTCTCATGGGCATGCGCCATGGCCGCCAAGGCCTGACCGGCAAGGTCCAGCGCGCTTGTCGTAGACATGCGGCGTTTGACCCGATCGGCGAGCGACTCATCACCGAGTTCCATCGCAATGACAAACAGTTTGTCGATGTAACTCGCGTTCAACACCGCCAGAATATTCGGGTGCCTGAGTTTCGTCGCAACCCGAACTTCATGAAGAAACTCTTCATGTCCCATGTGATAACTGGACTTCGGTATTTTCAGCGCGACTTTAACCTTCTGAATGGTGTCCTGCGCGCGATACACGTCCGCGAGCGGACCGGTCGCAATGCGTCCCAGAATTCGGTACTTGCCGATTATTTGGCGCGCTTTTAACAAATCCTGTTGCTCATAGTACTGCTTCGTACTGCTTCATTAATTTCGCTCATCATTGCGTA
Source organism: Woeseiaceae bacterium (assembly GCA_022866645.1). Classification (GTDB taxonomy): domain Bacteria; phylum Pseudomonadota; class Gammaproteobacteria; order Steroidobacterales; family Woeseiaceae; genus UBA1847. The sequence goes on from JALHUQ010000072.1 coordinate 3,516, forward strand.
TTCTACTGACAGCTGCTCGCCAACCGTCGATTAAATGTTCACGCCGGTCGGACGACATTGCCGGATCGAACCTCGCATCGAGTTGCCAGTACTCCGCAATCTGCTCGGGGCTGGTCAATATACCGGCGCCAAAGGCGGCCAGATAAGCGGCACCCAGTACTGTCGACTCAACGTTTAGCGGTCGTTCGACAGGAATGTCGAGAATATCGGCGAGAAACTGCAGAAACCAGTCGTTGGCCACCATGCCTCCGTCTACACGTATCACGGCCGGCGAAATTCCATCGTCGGCCATCGCCTTGACGAGGTCACGAGTCTGGTACGCGACGGATTGCAGGGTTGCCGTGACGACCTGGTCCCGGCCACTGCCACGCGTCAATCCCAGGATCGCGCCGCGCGCGTCGGGATCCCAATAAGGCGCTCCCAATCCGGCAAATGCCGGAACGACAATAACATCGTCGACGACCCCCGTTCGCCTGGCGATGGTTTCTGTCTCGGCCGCTGACTCTAC
>JALHUQ010000073.1 GCA_022866645.1 Woeseiaceae bacterium
GCTCGGCCATTTTGATAATCGTCCGGCAAATGTTGTCGGAGGTAACGCTACTGCCGATGCGATCGATAAACGACTTGTCAATTTTGATAACGTCAAACGGCATCTGCTCCAGGTAACTCAATGACGAGTATCCGGTGCCGAAATCGTCGATCGCGATCCGCACGCCCTGATCGCGAAGCGACTTGAGCAGGGTAACCGCTTTGTCGCGGTTTTGCGCAACGGTCGTTTCGGTCACTTCAAGCTGAATGTAGCCGGGATGAATACCGAATCGTCGAATCGGGTCCATCACAGCTCTCGCGAAGCTGCTATCGGCCAGCTGTCGCCCCGAAACGTTGATGGAGACTGGCCCCGGATGCAGCCCCTTGTCGAGAATCACGCACAGATCCTTACACGCCTTTTCCAAGACCCACGAACCTATATCAACGATGAGTTCGGAATCCTCGGCGAGAGGGATGAATTCGGCCGGCGATACCGGACCTTGATCGACATGCGTCCAGCGCAACAGTGCCTCCGCGCCGCTGAGGTTGCCCGACGAGATATCGAATTGTGGCTGGTAGTGAAGGTCCAGATCACCATTACGGAAAGCCGACCGCAAGTCTCGCTCGATCCCGATCTTGCGACGACTTTCCGCGTTCAGGCGCCTGCTATAGAATTCGAAACGGCTGCGCCCTGCGTCTTTCGCCCGGTACATGGCAGCATCAGCGTTCTTCAGCAGGGTCTCCACCGTCGCTCCATCCTCGGGAAACATCGCGACACCAATACTGGCGCTTAGGTAATGATCTGTACCGGAGATCGTAAATGCCTCACATAGTCTTTCCAACAGTCGTTCGGCTGTATTGCGAACGATACTGTCATTTCTTACGTTGGGGAGAATGACAACGAATTCATCGCCGCCCAAGCGCGAAACTGTGTCGCGCTCGCGAACTTCGGAAACGATACGTTTGGAGGCCTGAGCCAGAAGCTGGTCGCCAACCGAGTGACCGAAGACGTCATTGATCTCCTTGAAGCGATCCAGATCCAGAAAGAGAATTGCGCCGCTGTGATTATCCATCCGTGCTGTGGACAGATATTGAGTAAGCCGGTCTTTTAGCAGTTGGCGATTTGGCAGTCCGGTCAGCAGGTCGAAATGCGCCTGACGATAGAGTGCCTCCTCTCTTTCGACACTGGAAAGCGCGACGGCAAAACGGCCTGCCAGGTCGACAACTCTCTGCAGGCTGTTCCGCGTCATATCAAATTGCTTGCTGAATCCGAGTAGCAGAACGCCCTTAAGGTCGTCATTGAGAACGACAGGAATCAAGACCACATAGTTTTGATCAAACGCCGCGAAGCGCTCAGCGTAAGGCGCGCCTTCTGAATCCGCCGTACCCAATGCCACTTGACGCGGCTGACACCACTGATGGCCAACATCACTTGGTAGTTCGATGCGGTCGTGATGAAGAATGCCGTCATGCATGGAAATCATCTTGCCGATTTGAGGAGAATCGGCATCTCTTGCGATAACGGCCGCGGCTTCGCAGTGGGTCGAAGCGATGAGATGTGCCACCACATCTTCCGCTACTTCTTCGAGCTTCGTTCCCGTCAGTATCATCCGATCAATTCCGGACATCGCCTGGAGTGCCGCAATCTGGTGGCTGATACGGTCAGCCATATTGTTGAACGCCTCGGCCAGCCATTCGAATTCGTCGCCAGTTCGGACTCGAACCCTGGATTCGAGATTGCCACCTGCGACCTGTCTGGCGGCAATCGTAAGATTTTGAAGTGGGCCGAGAGTTTGGCCGATGAAATTCAGACTCAACAGACCGACCAGAAAAAATATGAGCACAATGGCCGGCAGAAATACTCGACTGAAATCGGTGCCTGATTGCATTGCGACGGTCTGCGGCTTGATCGCAACAATGTCCAGGGCCGAGGCGCCGTAAGTCCCCTTGAGGAAAAGTTGCCAGAGAGCTGCAAACTGGACTTGATCCTGATTCTCCCACTTTGCAAAAATACTGCCGCGATTTTTCCCACCCGCCGCAATGAGCGACGAATGAATCGAACTATCCACTTCCGATGTGCAATAGAGGCTGACGCCTGCCTCCGAGAAAACACAAAATTCCGTGTCGAAAGGCAGATTCTCTCGCGGCCCCCAGATACGATGCGCCACCAGCTGAAAGGCGATTACCGGGCCATTTCCACTGCCGTCCTCAAGTGACCTGAGCATGACCAATTGGTCTCGTCGGGTAAGCAGCAATCGAACCATGCCGCTCGGCAAAGGTCCGACATTGGCCATCGCGATCGAAATATCGGACGAAACATTACCGAGCGAAATCGTCGGCGGACCGCTTTCCCCAACGACCCAAACGGCCTCGAAATCATTGAGCAGGTAATCGTATTCGGAGATTGCATAGATCCCCTCTTCCTCGACGATCGTTATGACTGCCGCAGACTTCTCCGCAGCCAACTCCAGTCGAGTAAGAATTTCCACCCCGTATTCCTTCGCATGACCCTTCAGCGCTTTCGAAGCTTCCTGCTCAAGACCGCGATGAAACTCATAAGAGGCAAGTCCTGCCGTGAACAACACGGGAACGATCGCAGCCAATAGGAACATGCCCAGAATGCGTCGGCCCACGCCCCTGGTCAGAGTTTTCCTGATGATGGACTCGCCCATCAGTAGTCCTGGCCAAGACCAATGAATGCGCCGTCGTTAGCTCGAACGATATCGTCTCGACTTGCCTTGGCGGATAGTGGTCCTTTGGAGTCGCCGTCCCTGCCGCGACTGTAGAGATCGAAATCAGAATTCAGGGGATTCAGCTTGCCGTCTTTTCGAAACGCTCCTTTCCCCGAGCCCGCGGCTCGAATATTCAGGAAAGCGTAGGGTCGTCCCCATGGGTCAAGGGGGATATCGACGGCGAGCTCGTCCAGGGAATCCGGTATTCGATCCTGGTTGTTGAGCCGGAATTGCTCGATCGCGATGCTCAGGCTGCCGATGTCACCAATAGCTTTCGCTATTTTGGCACGACTGATGAAACGGTCGTAGGCAGGAACGGCGAGCGTGACGAGCATCGAGGCGATCACGAGGGTCACCATCAGGTCGAACAAACCGAATCCTTTCGATCTTGTCATAAGCCCGTACTGCCGAATCTGTTCCACAAGTCCCAAATACGGCCTATGGCTGCGGCACAACCTGCAAGGAGTGCAAGCTTAAGTTATTGATCAAAAAGGCGCGTTGACGGGAATCACAAATAAAAATGTGCGGTCAGTCAATAGTTATGTTCGCCTGTCGATGGGCCGTCGTGCGGTGGTGACCTTCAGCAAATACATGGCTATACTTCCGCGTCATTTCGGGGGGCCTGTAGCTCAGTTGGTTAGAGCAGGGGACTCATAATCCCTTGGTCGCAGGTTCGAGTCCTGCCGGGCCCACCACTTGACCAGCGATGGCTAAATAACCTCAGCGATGTCCGGCAGCCACACCTGCCAGTAGGCGTGCTTTCCCCGCAGTTCACGCGTTGCGTCCTCATCGTTTCGTTCGATCAGCGTCAGGCTATTTCCGGGCCTGAGCTGGCCTAAAAGATGCAGATCCATCCTCGTGATTTTCGCCACGCGTGGATACCCGCCCGTGGTTCCTGCGTCGACTGACATCACGAATAAACTGCCATCCTCGGGACACTGAACAGTGCCAGGAAAGACCGGCACGCTCGCCATATTGCCGTCGGAATTCGTCGAGTACGTCGCGCCTTCCAGCTTGATGCCCATACGATCGCTGCGGTTGGCGATGGTGAATCGCGTTTCGAACAAGCGTTCAGGATTGAGGACATTCGACGTTTCAGAGGAATATCCAGCGCGCAAAGTCCAGGAATCCAGCATCGGCAATCGGAATTCCGCTGGCGTCGCTTGTGGCGTAAATTCTGTCCCAGCCCCACGCAAAAACAACTCGTCCCCCAGCGCTAGCGCCCTTCCGCTGTGACCGCCGAACCCCGCCGTCAGGTAAGTCGACGCAGAGCCCAGTACCTCGTCTGCTTGCAGACCGCCCGCAAATGCGACGTAGCTACGCACGCCTTTTTCCGCAGCACCAACGGCAAGGACGTCGTCTTGCCGTACGGCAATAGTCGTATGTTGTTGCACCGCTGCACCATTGAGCGTGCAACTCGCGCTTGCTCCTGTGACGGCTACCGATGTTTTGCTGCGGAAACTCAACACAACTCCCGTCAGGGTCGTCTCCAATGCGGGCACGAACGACGAATTGCCAACCAGTCTGTTCGCCAACGCCATCGATAATGGATCTGCAGGCCCCGACGCCGGCACACCAAGATGACGCAGACCGACACGCGGACGACTTTGAATCGTCGTCTGCAGACCCGGCTTCGTTACGATGATGGTCAAAGCTTATTGACCGCTGTGAATACTACGGTCGCCCCGGCCGCAAGAGTGAAGGGTTCATCCAGGGTCGGATCGAATAGCTTGCGCGAGGTCCGACCGATCAATGGCCAGCCACCCGGGCCTGGCAAGGAATAGATGCCGGTTCGTCCGCCTGCGATTCCGATCGAGCCTGCGGGAACGTGCTGGCGAGGCTCCGCGAGGCGCCCGATGGTCAATCTTTCGTCCAGCCCACCGATGTACGCGAATCCGGGTATGAAACCGAGCATATCGACGGTGTATTCGCCCGTATGCAAGGCAACGAATTGTTCTTTGCTGAGGCCGAGTTTTTCACACACCGACGGGAGATCGGGGCCGAAATCTCCGCCATACACTATGGGTATTTCAACGACGGCCAGATCTTGCCCGGATCCAACCTGAATATTGGAACTGGCTTCCCGCAGGCGATGTTCCGCGTCAGTCCGATCGACGCGTGCGATATCAAAGCGAACCACAACCGAGTCGATTCCTGCGACCGCCTCAATCCAGTCACCTGACAGTCGCAATCTCGACGCCAGGGCCTGCGCATGGCGGGTGTCCGCCACCGAGATGCTGATCAGGTCGTCACCGGCCGACTGCACGAATCGTGACCCCGAGCTTTTCAAGTTCCTCACGAACCGCTTTCGCGACATCGGCCGCGCCCGGCGTATCACCATGTATGCACAAGGTGTCGACTTTGCCGACGAGCGAAACGGCCTGTGGTAATACAAGCTCAAGACTGTCTTGCACCGCTCCCGGTACTGATCGCGGAACGAGTTGACCGTCACGCCGATAAGCCCGGTCGACAAATCCTTCAGCGACGAATTTCAAGGCGCCGTGCTCAGCCGCATTTTGCAATTCGCTGTTCGGAAGCCCAACCAAAGCCGCGCCCGGCATCGTTTCGAACACGGCACTCGCGATGACGTCTGCCAGCTCGCGATTGTTGACGGCGTCGTTGTAGAGCGCGCCGTGCGGTTTTACGTGTGCTGGCGTTGCGCCTAGTTTGGCCGCTACAGCGATCAGCGCTCTGATCTGCCTGATCAACGAAGTGCGCAGCTCATCACCTGCCAGATATCCGCTGCGACGCCCAAACCCGTCGCGATCAGGGTAGGAAGGATGAGCGCCGATCGTTACGCCATTGGCGATCGCAGAAGTTATCGTTGCGCGCATACTGACCTCGTCACCTGCATGGCCGCCGCACGCGATGTTGCAACTGCTGACGATCTTTAGCAGTTCAGCGTCGTAGGGATCGCCCTCGCCCAGATCGGCATTCAAATCGATAGTGGGCACAGCCACTCATACCTCCGCCTAATGCTTACTCAAAGACAAACACTTGCTAACGAAACATTCCTGCTCGTAGGATACACTGGATAACACGACACGAGCCCCTGGGGAAGATCATGAGTGTAGCCATTATCACGGGTGCCAGTTCCGGCATAGGCGCGGCAACGGCCATTGCCTTCGCGGAGGCCGGTTGGGAGGTTATGGCGGCGGGTCGAGATGAAGGCCGCCTCGAGGAAGTTGCGGATGTTTCAGAGAATATCGCAACCTGGTCGGGCGAATTTGCGTCATCTGATGATTGCGATGAGCTCGTTGCCGATACCATTGATGAGTTCGGGCATATTGATTGCCTTGTAAACAGCGCTGGTGTCATTGTTCGGGCCAACGTTGCCGATACCAGCAATGAGCATTGGCGTCTCATGATGGCCGTCAACCTCGACGCGCCCTTCTATCTCTGCAGGGCTGCCTTGCCGCACTTGCTGCGAGCTCGGGGCAGTATCGTCAATATTGCCTCCGACTGGGGCCTCAAAGGCGGCCTGCGGGCTGCAGCGTATTGCGCCAGCAAAGGCGCCATCATCCAGTTGACGAAGGCGATGGCGCTCGATTACGCGGGTTATGGATTGCGCGTCAACGCTGTTTGTCCCGGCGACATCGACACGCCAATGCTGGTGGGCGAGGCAGAAAACGAGGAAGTCGATATTGAAGACTATTTGGCCGATGCCGCCGAGCAAAGCCCCAACGGGCGCATAGGCACGCCGGAAGAAGTCGCCGCACTGGTCCTGTTCCTGGCCAGCGACGCGGCATTGCACATCACTGGCACCGCCATCCCGATCGACGGCGGCGCATCAGCCTGAGGAACTACGCGCCGGAGAAATCGACGTCAGCAAAGACCAGCGACGGCGATAATGTTGCAGAATACGGATAGATGTCGTTGCCAAGTATCTCGAGACGGCTAAACAAGTCGCGAAGATTGCCTGTCACATTCATCTCACCGACCGGACCGGCTATTTGTCCATTCTCGATCATGTGACCGCGAATGCCGAGCGAGAAATCGCCGGTCGTGCTATCGGCATTGCCACCCAGCCACGACGTTACATACACACCGTTGCCAACGTCCGCCAATAACTCTGCCAGCGATTTCTCTCCGCTGCCGACGCGTCGATTCGAAGCAGACCCTGTCGTTGGGGTCATACCGGCCTTGCGCCCGTAGTAGGTATCGACATACAAATTTCTGATGACACCCGCTTCGACGATTGGCAGCACCTTTGCCGATATTCCTTCGCTGTCGTAATGTCGTGACGCGAACCCTCGCCTGATCAGCGGATCGTCAACGATCGTCAGTTTGTCGCTGAACGCTTTTTCGCCGATCAGGTCGGTCCAGTACGATTGTCCCTGCTGGACGCGCCATGCTGTCGCCGGCCCGAGCAATCGGCCGATTAAGGATCCCGCCATCGCCGCATCGACGACCATCGTTGTTTTGATGGTTGGGCCCTTTACCGAATTCAATCGCGACAGGACCCGTTGCAGTGCAGTGGCCGCGACTGTTGTGGCAGCCGGTAGACTCGCAATGTGCTGGCCGCCAACATAAAAGCTGTCCTCCGCGCGTCTGTCGCCCTGGTCACGCAGGGTGATTTCCGAGCCATACCAGCAATACGTTGATCGCTCTGTTCCTGAAAATCCGTTGCTGCTAACCGAGGCTGACTGACTGCTGCCGTCGTAAACGCCGGCGGTCGCTGAAATTACCTTGTCGTGGTCCCTCGCGACAGCATCGATCGCGACACACCACGCCAGCCGTTGCTCGCGACTGATCTCAGCGACGGTCGGATCGACCAGGTCCAGGTCGACGTCGGGCCGGTTCTGAAACAGTTCCTCAGGCGTAATTTTTCGAAACTCGTCGGGTTCGAGTGCCCTGGTAATCGCAACAGCTTCGGCTACAAAGTTCTTGAGTCGGTCCGGATGCAGGTCCGTCGTCTGGTGGCTGGAATAACGACCGGCCGCATAGACTTGTATGGCAAGACCCTGCGATGTCGTGTCTTTTACATTCTCCAGAGCGCCATCGCGATATTCAAAAGTGACGTCACGACTTTGCGTGATCGTAGCCGTGACCTCGTTTGCGCCGGCGGCTTTCGTAAGGGCAACGGCCTGTTCCGCCTGGCCAATAAGATCAACTGACATTTTCGCCGCCCACCGTCATTTTGGAGACAAGCACAGTCGGAATACCCTGAGAGACCGGCACACTTTGTCCGTTCTTTCCGCAAGTCCAGCCGCCGGTGTCGAGGCGCGCATCATTCGCGACCATGGTGATTCGCTTCAGGGACTCTGGGCCGTTTCCTATGATGTTGACGTCCTTGATCGGCGCCGTAATCTTTCCACCCTCGACCAACCAACCATTCTTGACGTAAAAAGTGTAATCGCCGGCCCCGATCTGCACCTGCCCATTCGTATAAGTCTCACAGATGATGCCGCGATCGACGGCTGCGATAATTTCTTCCTTCGTATGCGGACCGTCTTCCATGAACGTGCAGCTCATCCGCGGCATCGGTGCATACCGATACGACTCGCGACGACCCGAGCCGGTCGGCTTCAAACCGTATTGTTTGGCACTGATTTTGTCGTGCAGATAGGACTTCAATATGCCGTTCTCGACCATCACCGTACGACCGGCTTTGTTGCCTTCGTCGTCGTAGTTCAGCGCCCCACGTTCGCGCGGAATATCCGCTTGATCAACGACTGTCACAAAGGATTCGGCGACCTTCTTGCCGATCATATCGGAGTAGATACTCGTTCCCTTGCGGTTGAAGTCGGCCTCCATGCCGTGACCAATCGCTTCATGCAACAATATGCCGCTGGCGCCGGATGCCAGAATCACGGGCATTTCACCGGCCGGCGGACGTTTGGCTTCAAACTGAATCAGCGTCCGATCAACTGCCTCATCAACCATCGTCGATAGTCTTGCCTCCGAGAACCACGAAAACTCTTCACGCGCCGCAATATTGGAAAATCCGGTTTGCGTTTCGCCGCCCTTTTTCGCCGTAACAACAACCGTTACACGCGCCATCGGACGATGATCGCTGACGAGCTTGCCGCCCAAAGTCGCGATCATGACGCGCTCGTCACCATCCCCCCAGTACACGGCCACTTTTTCGATCGCGGGATCTTTGGACTTCGCCCGCTGTTCAACAAATTTCATTACTGGCAGTTTCTGATCAATACCGACATCAGCCCAAGGCACCGTCGTTGTGTACAAATCACCTGCTTTCAGCGGACTGAATGATTGCGGTGTGACAACCTGGCGACCCGTCGCTATCGCCGATGCCGTGCGCGCTGCGGCAAGCATCGACGGCAATGTAATGTCCTCTGTGAATGCGTATCCCGTCTGCTCACCGATCACGACGCGCAGACCCACACCCTGTTGGATGCTCGAATTGGCACTGCTGACGATGCCGTCCTCGAGCGTCAAGGCGTTGTTGCGCGTGTGCTGAAAATACAAGTCCGCTTCGTCCGCACCGCGTGACGTCAATTCGGACATGACTTTGGCGATAAGCGCCTGATCCACCCCGAACCACTCCATGAAGGGACTATCGGGCGTTGGCGATGCGATCGCCGTCGCAGTTTGCACGCCACAACCGGATAAGAAGCCCGGCATCGTAATAACTGCGCTGCCTGCAGCAACGGTGCCGAGAAAGTCTCTACGTTTGATGGTCACACTATTCCCCTTTATGCCCGTTTCGCGAGCGCCAGACCAACTCCGGCCCCGGAATCATCACCAGGACCACAGTAGCAACGATGAGCGCAACAAGTGCTTCCATCAGCTCGGACGCCTCCTGCCCCAGTACTTAATCAACGCGTAGCCAAACAGCATGCCGCCAAGATGCGCGAAATTGGCAATGCCATTGTTGGAGCCGCTGAGTCCTATCGAGAGTTCAAATATACCCAGCATAATCACAAAGTACTTGGCCTTCATGGGAATCGGTGGAAACATCAACATCACGCGACGATCGGGAAATGCCATGCCATAGGCGAGTAGCAATCCGAACACGCCACCCGACGCGCCAACGGTCGGCACACCCCAACCCTGAATAACGCCCGCCAGCAGCTGCACGAGCCCCGCCCCCACAACACAGACCATGTAGTAAGTGAAGAAACGCCGCATCCCCATCAGTCGTTCAATATCCCGACCGAACATCCACAACATCAACATGTTAAAGATGATATGCATCAGCGATCGGGTGTCGTGCATGAATCCGTACGTAACCAGTTGCCACGGCATGAAAGGCGGAAACTGATAACCCGGCGGATCGATCAAGGGCTGCAGCGCGAACAGACTGCTCATCAATCCCGGCGCAAATTGCTGCAATGCGTACACCAGACCGTTCGCAATCATCAGCATGAAAATTACGTCAGGGATAGCGCTGTTGCCGGTCGGTCTACGACTATAGATGTGCTGGTTCATTTATCTTCTTTTTGGTAGACGGTTAGTCCGTCGAATAATGTCATTGTCACCTTGAATTCGTGCATTACCAACCTCCACCGCCACCGCCGCCACCGCCACCGCCGGACGACCCGCCTCCGCCACCGCCTGATGATGATCCCGGCGGCGTCACTGAAGAACTAACGGCAGAGTTCAAGCCGCTGGACAAGCTGCTGGTTGCCTTGGTCAAATTTGACGAACTCCATTTACCGTCGTACCAGGTCGGACTGTATCCACCGCCATTCGGCGAGTGCAGGGATGCCAGCAAACTTGCGAAACGTTCAGACCACTGCTGATCCACACCCAGCGCGAGCGCGAATGGCAAGTAGATCTCGAACAGCTCAGGCGTTTTTTCCGGCGGATTCCTTAAATTGAGTTCTTCCTTCTCCGCAATTTCAAGGTAGTCCTTGAAGCCCAGCATTTCATCGAGCAATTGTCTGCCACGCATCGTCGGCCGCTTCATGATGATCGCGAAAAAAACCATCGTCAGGAACATAAGAATAATCGTCGCAATGACCAGGATCCCCGGACTATTGCCAGCCGCCAATGCGAGGCTCGTTGCTACGACCACAATAGCGATGGCAGGAATATTCAGGGCGCCATTCGTGCGGAAATATTTTTGTTTGTAGTCTGACATCAGTGACGCCTTGTGCGCGCTACGTGCCCTGCCGAGCAACTCATGGTTGTCCTGTTTAAGCGTTACGACATCACCCTCACTGAATAACGCGACATAGAGCTCATCCTCACCCGCCGCCAAGGGCGCTCGACGTGCATCAGCTACCAACTTCCTGACCGAGTGAGTCCTTCCCTGCTTTTTAATCTGCAGGTAGCCCTTCACAGCAAGGTTAACGATTGCCGCAGTCATTGCCTTGTCGTCGTAGTACATCTGCCGGATGTAGCGCAGCGACGCGGGGGAGAAACCTTTCGGCGGTTCGTAACGCGTAACAATGACGCCCTCGTCAGGATCTTTTCCGTGCCTCTGCCAAACCGGAATGTAATAGGCGAATAACAGAGTCAGACCACAAAGCGCGATCAGCAGGTCGCGATTGTCACTCAGTAACCAGGCAAGTTTTTGCCACGTTGTCGGCTCAACAACGAATCCCTTCGGCCAGCCCACCACGATTGTTAAGCCATGTGCTTCGGGCAGCGGCCGGTTTGCACTGAAATGTACCGCGCCCGCCTCGTCCATATGGCGGCTGTATTCCTGAGCTTTCGACCCAAGTCGCCCCGTATAAGCTTCGACCATAATCGCGTCGCGCGGCGCGTCGAATTCCAGCGTCACTGTCGCGCTCGCCTTGTCGATTGGGAACGCCCAGCGATTGCCGGTTACGTTCCAATAAAGTTCGTCGTGTTCGTCAAAATAACCCAGCAGGCGATTTGCACGATACCGGAAAGTATAGGTGTGCACGCCAGGGACAATGAAGCGACTCGACTCTCCGAAATAGATACGAATATCGCGCCCGCTCCTGACCGTATGAAAGGGTTCGGGCAGTTCGTTACGCAACACCGCCAGCGGTTCAACGGTGATTTCGTAGCTGTTGCCGAGACGATCTTCGTACTCGGTCGGAAAATCGCGATAGATGCCGCGTCGAATCTGCTGGCCTTCAGCACGCACCTGAATCGTCTCCGTTACTTCGATCATGCCGTCAGTGAAAATCCGGACGTCGCTGTGGAAACTCAAAATTCGCTCATCGGAATGGGCCGTCGTGGAGAGCAGCAATATCAGGATCGCGATGAAGTTTTTCATTCGATAGTACCGAGTTTGACCAACGGCACATTGGCCACATCGTCTGATGATTTTTGAAAGTATTCTCTCTCTGCAAACTTGAACCAGGCGGCAATCACGTTGTTCGGCACCGTCCCGGTCAGCGTATTGTAGTCACGCACCGAGCCGTTGTAGTAACGTCGAGCGAACTGCAGGTAGTCCTCGGTTTCAACGAGTTCGCGTTGCAGTTCAAGGAAGTTCTGGTTCGCCTTCAGGTCCGGATAGCTCTCCGCTAACGCGATAATGCGATCCAAACCTGACTTAAGTTTTTCTTCAAGCTTTCCTTTCGCACCAACGTCTGTCGTCCGCATCGACTCTGTACGCAGGGCCGTCACAGCTTCGAGAGTTGCCCTTTCGTATCCAGCGTATTGATCGACCGCGCTAACCAGCCTCGGGATCAGGTCGTGTCGGCGCTGCAATTGAACGTCGATATCGCTCCAGGCGGTACTGACTCGATTGCGCCCGCGAATTAGACGGTTGTAGATAACGACGCCTGCTACGAGAATCAGTACCAGACCGGTAATGACAATAGTGCTCATAAACGGGTATCTCCATTCGATCCGGAGCACATCGTATCATCACCCAATACGGTGACGGGGCACTTAATACCAGAAGGAGAAGAACAGCTGGAAGATGTTAGCGTCGAGCTGATACAGCGGTTCGCTACCGATGGGCGCCAACGCCGTCAGATCCGAAAAATCGTCATAGTCGACATGTAACACGTTCACCGATGCCGAGACGGATCCTCTCTTGAGAAAGCCCCAGTCATTGCCATCATCATTCAAAAATTCGTAGGCCGCCTTGAGCATGAATGTATAGCTCGTCAACGGACTGATTTCTTTGTCGCGACCGCGGAAGTTTGTCGCCTGGGAACCTGGGAACAGGTCTCTGTAAAAATGCGCGGCTGTCTGATTGTGATACCTGAATTTCCCGGTGAAGGTAAAGTCACCCCACGGATGAATGTAGCTCAGCGAAGCCGTGTGCCCTTCGATATCCCAGGTGTCGATAAAGTAGCGGTATTCGCCTTCAATTGCTGCACGATAGGGCAAAAAATAGCGCGCTCGAATACCTACTGCATTACTGGTCCGCGTATTGGGATAGAGCTCGGGTTCGAAGCTGTATCCCAGCGCACTGCCGGAATCCGCATATCGTACTGAACGGTAGGGATTATTGAGATAACCCTCGTCCGTCATGGTTTCGAAATTCAGCGTTGAAATCAGATTTTTGGTCAGGATCTGAGTCAAGCCCACGCTGTAAACCTGTTTGTCGAGATCGCGTTCGAAATCTGGATCGTCGGAGCGCCGCACCAGGTCGGTACCCTTCGCATAACCCAACGTCAGCGTCGTAAGGTCGCCAAACATGTCCTGGCTTACAGAAAAACTGACGGTCTCGGCGTCGTAGTCGGACTCTACGCTACTAACGAAGTTGACACTCATGGTTGTATTGCCGCGCAGGTAATCCATGCCCAGCGACCATTGTTCACGCTCTTCTGTGTAGGGACTTGCTGTCGTGATGACATCGATCGATGCAGAGCTGACCATGTCGAGGTAATAGTTGCCGACGAGCGATACGCTCTTGCCCACTTTCTTTCGCACCAATATCGATGGACCATCAATTTGGACACCACCACCGTCGTAGAGGTGATACAGGACGTCGGCACGATCCTCCGGCAACACACCCGCGAACGCGCTGCCGACCATCGCCAGCAGCAGTGCACTCAGAGTCATTCGTCGCAACATCATCATAGTCGTCAGTGTCTAGTTGCAGCCGCAGCCGCCGCCAGCCGAGCCTTCGCCACCTCGAGCGCCTTCTCGTGCTTCAAAAACGTGCTGCAGATAGGAACTCGACACCGGATCCCCGTCCAGAGCCATGATTGGGTCGGCAAGCCTGTCGCGCTCGTAGGGCTTAACCCAGGGCTCAATCGGTCCACAAGCCGACAGGCCCAATATCGCCAGTAACGGCAACAGAGATAGTCTGTATCGCAGAGTCCTTTTCATCGCTTTTCTTCCTTCCATTATTCCACTTTAGCGCCACGCATCCTCTCGAACCGTGACCGCTGCCTCAGAAGAACACCGTAAATCCAAGGTGGCCTTCGAGATTGTGAGCCGTCTTCTCCTCTCCGAGCAGATCGATATCAAACAGGTGGTCGCGAAAATCAATATGCAACGCAACGGCGTCGGTCAGAAGGAAGCGATAGCCTACGCCCGCGTTGACGGTGAAGCGGTCGTCGCCAGCAAAGCGCGTCGAACCGAGCCCCGCGATCAAATACAGGCTGGTGTTATAGGCGTGCCCCTCACCGAGAAACACTTCGCCCGGCAGAATGTTGTAGCCGAGGTTCAGGTTGTAATACGTCATGGTGCGCTCACTGTCGGTGAGGAGTAGCGCGCCGCCCGACAGGACCTCAAAGCTGGTTAACCCACCGTCGGATTGACCCACTGTCCCTTCGATGAAGAATCCTTCCGTTATGTGGTAAGCGAGACGCAGACCGTAAGAGATGTTCGATCCAAAGTCTTCAATACTCATAATGCCGACGAAGCCGCCAATCTCAAAGTCCTCACGATCGATCGCGGGCTCTTTTATTTTTCGTCGCTCGACCTGCGGATCGATAACCTGACCGGGCGGCTCGGCGGATGGAGGCGGCGCCTCCTCCCGGCCGAAACCGAATAGATTTTTTGTTGCTGCGCAGCCCGACAAGCTAACGCTTGCCGCTAAAGCAACAATCAGAAAAAGAACGCGAAACCGACTTTCCATTCTTCTACTTCCTCATTTTCATCACGGCTCGTGAAAACCACGTAGCTCTTGTATTCAGCACGCAACAGGAATCGCCGTGTTGCGTAGACACGGAAACCGGCGCCAACATGGCCGATCTGATCGGTACGGTCCTCACCCTGGATGATAGTTGATTTAGGGCTTGTATGAATCATGCCGGCGCCCAGGGTAAAAAACGGTGAAACACGCCATTCGGGAAACGCCTCGTGGACTACGTTAACGCTGGCCATCCAGCCATTTGAGAAGTTGCCCAGTATCTGCGAACCCCATGCCTCAAGCGAAACATTAGGATTCAGAGAATAACTGCCATACAGTGAAATTATGTTGGCGCCACCAAAATCGCCAGCGAGCAATCCAGTTTCCCACTTGGCATTGGTGAAATCATCGAGCCCGGCCAACGCAAAGCTCACAGCATTGCCGTCCGGCTGCAGCGTCAGCTCCATTTGCGCGCGCTCAACCCAGCCTTCCTTGCCGTTGTCTGCGCGCACGAGGTACCACTCGGTTCGCTGCTTGATCACATCCACACTCTCGCCGCGATCAACAACGTTATAAATGGGATAGCCGCGCCCTGGACCAGTGCGCATCTCGAGGTATGGATCGGCGACCGTTACAGAACGATATTCATCGGCGGCCAAGGTCGGTGCTGCAAGAAAAACCTGCAGTACAACGATAACAAGGCATGCTAACCAAGCGCTGCTAGTTAGCCGGTGCGTCGAAGGGGTTGTTGTAATACTGGGCTCCGATATCCAACCATTCCGCAATAAGGCGCAGCTCCGCTTTCGACAAAATACCGCCGTGAATGGCGTAGCCAGGATCGTTTGGATCGTTAAATCGGTCAAAGAAATCGCTCGAAGCCCTAGCGCTACCAACACGAGCCGGCGATGCGTACGGTATAAAGTCAAGGATATCGTTTCCGTTGATATCCTGGCCGATAACCTGAGTCGCATCAACTAACATGCCGCCAGCGTCCAATACCTGAAGGTTATCAGTAACTAATAGCTCGCGATAGGCGTTCTGGTGATCGGGTTCATCCGGCGACAATCCGGTCTCGAGATTCAGCTGCCCAGCCGGAACTCGCGGTGTTGCCAGCACGGGGTCGACTGGCGTATGGCACGACAGACAATTGTTGTTGACCTGCACACC
This sequence comes from Woeseiaceae bacterium, assembly GCA_022866645.1. Classification (GTDB taxonomy): domain Bacteria; phylum Pseudomonadota; class Gammaproteobacteria; order Steroidobacterales; family Woeseiaceae; genus UBA1847. The sequence goes on from JALHUQ010000073.1 coordinate 15,804, forward strand.
GTTGATATCCAGCAAAGGGATTTCTGGCGTGGCAGGATTGTTGTCGTCATCATAGGTCGCCAGCCGTGGCTCATTCCATATCGGGTGAATAATCGCCTCGTAGTTAATGATCGAACGACACCGCCACGACCAGTCTGACTGACAAATCAGCGTCGTCGGCGACAAAGTCGTCAAGTCTCTGTACCGATAATCGATGTCCGGGTTGATTGGAAGTCCGTTGACGTCGAGCGGATTCGCGCTCCACACGTCGCGATAGACGACGTCCATAGACGGCTGCACGGATGAAGTCTGCGGAGCACTCGAACAAGTGGGGTTGCAGGTAATTCGCGCGCGTACCTCTGCCATCGTTTCGCCGACGGTCTCAATAAGCAAGCTAGGGTCTGTATTCGGGAATGGAAAGCCCACGTCGCTGGCTCCAGCTCCGGCATACGCGCTTTCAAACGCGTCTATGCGGCCATGAGACACGGTGGCGTCATCATCGTGACAACCGGTGCATTTCAGCTCCTGGCCGGACGCAACCGAGATCCAGTTCTGATGTGGTTGCGTAATGCGCATACCGTTTTCGTCAACGACACTGATCATCAGAGCTGCGTTAGCAGGCACCTTGGTTATCACGGAACCATCCGGCTCGATCATTGCGTAGCCGACAATTTCCTTCATGCCGAACCGGGTGGTAACTCCAAAGGCCGTGTTGTCGATGTCGCGAATATCGTCATTCGGCTGTGAGACCGCTTTTTCAATTCGCAAGAATCGCGCGGGTCGGGCTGCCGCCAGAGTCTGCAAAGGGTCAGCCATCGCCGCGATATTGATGCCCGGAATAATCGCGCCATCAAAATCGTAGACGTTACGAATGTTCAAGACACCTTCATCTTTATCAAACAAACTTGCGTCAAGCGGGAAGTTATTCAATCCGTCCAGAACTACCGGTGGCGTTGGGCGCGGGTCAGCCGAAACAACCTCGGTGTACATGAAGCCTTCCTCACCTGGCACGATCGGCAGTTGTGTGTCGTTTCGGGGATCATAAATCCATATACCGTACAACGGCGGCGCTACCAGGAAATCGCCGGCCATCGGCGTCGGTGGATTGTCGTCGTTGGGATCGATGATCAGTACTCGCGCAAGATTATTGGGAGTGCACGCTACGATCCGCTGATCGAGAGTATTCGGATCGCCATCGTCCGGCAGAATCTCGGTAAGCCGACATTGCGTCCAGCTGACCATCAAACGACTGGTGCCGTCTTGTATTGGGAAAACCGAAAAATATCGGCCGCCGACAGACGGCGCGCCCGGAATTGTCGACACATTATTGATCGTCGCGTCTTCCTGGGCCGGACCCGTCAGCACACCGATGTTCTCTTTCGTCGGCTGCGTGTTCTCCACGTATTGGGCAGTATCTATAAACAGCAATTCGCCACCGCCCTCGGTGTCGGTATAGGGCTTGGCCAGTA
>JALHUQ010000074.1 GCA_022866645.1 Woeseiaceae bacterium
ATCAAGTTCCACCACGCGGCGGTCGACGGGGAGGGCGGGACGGAGGTCCTGCGGGCCATCCATTCCTTCGCGGCCGACGAGGCCGTGGACCCGGATGCGCGCCGAACGCGCATGCGGGATCGCGAACCGTCTGCCGTTGAGCTCTACACGCGCGCGCTCGCGAACAACGCGCAACGTCTACCGAAGATCGCAAGCTTCTCCGTCAGGACGGCCAAACGGCTGTCCGGTCTCGGCGCCGGCAACCTCGACAGCCTGGTGCAGATGCTGAAGGAGGCCGGGATTCCGTCCGTTGCAACGGTGAAATCGAAGATTCAACGGCCGCCGATAACCCGCTTCAGCGGCAAGGTGTCGGCGCACCGGGTCGTCGAACTGGTCGGGCTGCCGCTCGCAGACATCAAGAAGATTCGGCAGAAGATCGAAGGCGCGACGATCAACGACGTCTTCATGACGACAGTGGGCGGAGCCCTCCACAAGTACCTGGGTGCCAAGGGCGAACTGCCCGATCGCAGCATGACCGCGCAGGTGCCGATGACCTTGCGCGGCGTCGACAAGGGCGGCGACGCCGGCAACCAGGTCGGCATCGCGGTCATGCCCGTGCACTCGGAAATCTCTGACCCAGTCGAGCGGCTGCAGGCGATCCGCACCGGCGCGGACAAGGCCAAGGCGCTGGTGGGTCTCGTCGGCAAGGACCTCACGCAGAACGTCTACGACCTGCTGCCCGCCGCTGCTTCGGAGCTGTTCACGAACAAGGTCATGCTGCCGACCATGAACATCGTCGTCTCGAATGTGCGCGGCCCCGACGTGCCGATGTACATGGCGGGAGCGCAGATGATCGCATTCGCGCCCGTCAGCATTGCCATGAACGGCCTCGGGCTGAACATCACCGGATTCAGTTACCACGGCACGATGTGGATGTGCGCCGTCGCATGTCGCGACATGATGCCCGACCCGGCCTTCTTCGCGGAATGCCTGCGCGCAAGTTTCGCCGAACTGGCCGCCTCGGCGGGCGCGCATGAGAAGAGCGCAACCGCCGCTCTCGGCCGGAAAGCCGCCAAGACTGTCGGCAAGCGCCGCTCCAGGTCAGTGCGTCCCCGTGCCGCGACGGCTCTGACACGAAGGCGGAAGCGGTAGTGACCGCAATATCGCTGTTCACCGTGGCCGCACTCTTCAATGCGGTCTTGGGCTTGGAACTACTATTCAGCTACGGGATGGTGGCGCCGCTGAACCGGGACGTGGGATGGTCGAATGACCACCTTGAAACCCCTGGGACTGAACTCCAGGAATTCTGAACTGCAGCCAATACAGGAAAAGACTGTGAGAAACGTAAAGATAGACAGCAAACTTGCCGCCGCGATGGTTTTGGGGCTGTTGATATCAGCCGCGGGTATGAGCGCGTCTGCGCAGGAACCAACAGCCAAACAACCTGCGGCTGTCCAAGCAGCCGCGTTTGAACCAACGGCTGGCCAACTCAACGCCTACAAAGCGTACACCCATGCAGAGTACCTGAAGAAAACCGCTAAGCAAGCCGGTGGCACGAACAAGTTATTGCACACGCGCACATTACCCACTGAAGGCGCTGATCCGGTGGTTACGCCAGCTTTAGACCACCTTTACACGAAAGCCGTTATCGATCTGACAAACGGCCCGGTGTATTTGGAAATGCCAAAGGTTGAGGGTCGTTACTTCTCGATGGAAATACACGACCAGGAACACTATGCGACTTACTACAAGGTGCGCCCGTCCGGTCTATTTGTATTCGTGAATCACACCGACACCACAAAATTCCCAGGTGATGTAACCGTTATCAAAGACCGCGGCTATTATCCACACGTCTTTATCCGCACCCAGCTGTTCAATGAAGCTGATTTGCCGACCGTGCACGCGATTCAAGACAAAATACGACTCACGGGGGTTGTGGGTACCATTGCATTCAAAAACGCGATTGCATGGGTCTTAGCTACTCACGAAATGTACCCGCAAAACGCGCATGTGCTGGACGACCAGCTGGGTTACAACGCGGAAACACAAGCGAAAATGTTCAAATACATCGCTGATTACTCGTTGACCATGAAAAACAACGCTGGCATGTTTGAGGCCATTGATGATCCTGCTGGCTCAAACGACCCCGTAGTTCGTGCTGCGGGTATCCTCGGGCACCTTGGTTTGCCCGTCGCAGCAGCCATATACGGTGGTACCTTTGTAGATTGTGATGGCAAGCCACTCAATGGCGATAAAGACTTCACCATCACCAAGAACTACAAACCCGAAGTGAGCGAGTTCTGGTCCGTTACCCGTTATAGCGGTGTGACGCGCAACACGATTGCAGGCCACAACGACATCTTTAACGCTTACAACACCAAGCCTGACGCCAATGGCAACATCACCATCACGTTCTCGCCTAACGAGCCTAAGAACCTGCCAGTGGGTCACTACTGGATGTACGTCAATGCGGGTGAGCCGTACTACTTTATCAGTCGTTACTACGGTCCAACGGTTGATGCTGACACCCTCGCAAAGCACAACGACTATTGCAGAAAGTAATTGAGTGGATGCAGGCCGCCTGTGCTGACGGGCGGCCTGATCTATTTGTGAGCCATTTATCGGACAACGGCGATCGACTTCTCAGACGCAACGAGGAATGAAAACGTCCATGAAAGCCATAATGAAGAAAGGCAAGTTGGCCGCCACGATATTTTCGGGGCTGCTCGCATTCACGATGGGCTCAAGCGCCTATGCGCAGGATTTCCG
>JALHUQ010000075.1 GCA_022866645.1 Woeseiaceae bacterium
GTGGCAGCCTGCCATTGCACGAATTCAGCAGTCGGCTGACCGCCCCGATCATCATTTTGCCGCTCGCAAACCACGACAACAATCAGCACGCCGAGAACGAGAACATACGCCTGTAGAATATATGGGATGCCATGACGGTTTATGGCGCCGTCCTCGCCAGCTTCGGCGATTCGCTCGCGCCCTAAGGTTGGCTTTCGCTGCGCCTAGGTTATTGGCCTGTCGCGTCGCAGCAGCGATTCAAGTTCTGCTGCGGTATCTTTTGTCGATTGGATGAGCATTTCTTCCGATTCATGTATCGCGTATTGCTCCAGCAATAACTGCTCGTCACGTTTGCTAAAAGTATCAACGAGATGTTTCGCGTCCTCCGGTGTTTGACCAAGGTCCGTCAATATCTGTTCCGACATGGCGAGGCTGGTTAACAGCGTTTCGCGAAATATATGTTTAACTCCGATGTCCATCAACTTGTGTACATGACGTCGATTTCGTGCCCGTGCGATAATTTTCAGGTGTGGGAAATGCCGTGTAACGGCCTCGGCGATCTTGATCGACTCTTCGATATTGGAAACTGCGAGGACAAATATCTTTGCGTGTTCCGCGCCTGCAGCACGCAATAAATCGAGCCGCGACGCATCTCCGTAGTGTACGGTTGCCCCATAGCGCCGCACGAATTCGACCTGCCCTGAATCTCGCTCCAATGCTGTGAAAGATTTGCCGACGATGTTCAACATACGGCCAACGATCTGGCCCACCCGCCCGAATCCCACGATCAATACCTCGTGGTGACTGTCGACCGGGACGTCGAATACCGGTTCGACCGGCTTGTTGACTTTCCCTCCCGCAAATTCCGCGGCCGCATAAACGAACGGTGTCATTAACATTGACAAAGCGACTGCAAGTACCAGCTCATCGATGAGTGACTGAGGCAATACAGACTCGCTGGCTGCGATAGCAAGCAAAACGAAAGCGAACTCGCCACCCTGAGCGAGAACTGCCGCGAGCTTTAGCGCTGCCGCTCGATCGCACATTCCGAAGAGTCGGGCCAGCGGAAAAAGTATCAGCGCCTTTATCGCCATCAGCAGCAGAACTATCGAGATGACGTGTTGCGGGACATCCAGCAGCAAGCCGATGTTGACCGACATGCCGACCGCAATGAAGAAGAGTCCCAGCAGCAATCCTTTGAAAGATGCAATGTCAGCCTCCAACTGATGCCGGAATTCTGACTCGGCGAGCATCATGCCAGCGATGAAGGAGCCAAGAACCATCGACATTCCGGCGACTTCCATCAGCAACGCCGCGCCGATGACAACCAGCAAAGCTGTAGCCGTAAAGATTTCCGGAATGCCGGACCGTGCGGCGATTTTGAGTACCGGCGTCAGTAAATAACGCCCGCTGATGACAAGCCCGCCGATAGTCGCGGCCATCAGGCCGATTTGTGCGAGTCCGATACCGTCATCGAGTGAGGCGCTGACGCCGAGCAGCGGCAACACGGCGATTAATGGTATCGCGGCCAGGTCCTGGAAAAGCAGGATAGAAAATGCGGCCCGGCCGTGACTGGCGCTGAGTTGTTTCTTTTCAGACAGCATTTGTAATACGAAAGCAGTAGAGGACAGCGCAAGTATCAAGCCGGTCACGATGGCGGCGTTTTTGTCGAAACCGCTTGCCCAGGCGACCAATGCAATCGCCGCCGAAGTAACGATGACCTGTGCAGCGCCAAGTCCGAAGACCATTCGACGCATTACCCACAGTCTCGACGGCTTGAGTTCGAGTCCGACGATGAACAGCAGGAACACCACGCCCAGCTCGGCGAAGTGAATTATGTGGTCCGCATCGTTTACGAACGAGAAGCCGAATGGGCCGATGATGATCCCGGCCGCCAGGTAGCCAAGCACTGAGCCGAGGCCAAGGCGCCGGCTAAGGGGTACCGCAATCACCGCGGCTAACAGGTAGATCAGGGACTCGGCAAGCAGGGTCATTTGAGGTCCATTGGAGGCTTGGGTGACACAGTCTAAGGGAGGCGTCGCAAATCGCCGCAATTTTCTATTACACTTGACCCTACTATGACGCCGCTGGCGGCGGCAATATCGGATCAGTCGGACAGGAATCTCGTATGCATAAAGGCAAGCGCCCACACACCGCAGGGCACCTGGCGGCCGCATTTTTGACCTTGACGCTTGTCGCTTGCAATACCGAGCAGGCGACCACGGTTGACGCGTCTAAAGAGGCCGCGCTGGCGAATGTTGACGCGATGTCGCGAGAGCATGCCAGGGACACCACCGAGCCCAGCCCCGCTGCCGAAATTGCCCCTCTCCGGCCGGTGGTTTCGCAGTCTATGGCCTATACGGAGCATCAAGACGAACTGGTCTATGGCTATTTTTCTGCGCCGGCCGATATGTTCGAGCCGCTGCCGGCGGTCATCATGATCCACGAGTGGTGGGGACTGAACGACAATATTCGCGCTATGGCCGATCGTCTCGCGGGCGAAGGATATATTGTATTTGCCGTCGATCTGTTCAATGGCAAAGTAGCCACCTCGCCGGGCGAGGCCCGGGTACTGATGACGCAGGCCATCGAAGATCCGGAGGCCGCGAATGAAAACATTCGCGCCGCCTTCAACTTCGTCAGCTCTACGGCGGGTGCGCCTCGAATTGGAGTCATTGGATGGTGTTTCGGAGGTGGCTGGTCCCTGAATGCTGCGCGGTTGTTCCCGGAGGAGCTGGATGCGAGCGTCATCTATTACGGGCAGGTAACCGACGACGAGGAGCTGCTTCGCCCCATTGGCGCACCGATTTTGGGGCTGTTCGGTGCTGAAGATACCGGCATCAACGTCGAGTCTGTCAGGGCATTTGAAGCAGCGCTCGGGCGACTGCGCAAGAACCACGAAGTTCACATTTACCCCGGCGTGGGCCACGCGTTCGCAAATCCGACCGGCACCAATTACAACGCCGCCGCCGCCGAGGATGCGTGGCGACGAACGCTGGAATTTCTGGATTTGCATTTGTCGATTGGCGAGACCTGAGCTGTCCTTCTGTTAGTCCATGATCAAGCGAGCGGTCCACTTCACTTACACGGCCGGACGGCGAATCGTAATAGCCGTCGTGGGCGTCAGCGTTTTGTTGCTGGGTGTGGTCATGATCGTGACACCCGGACCCGCCATTGTCGTCATACCGTTTGGCCTCGCCATACTCGCGCTTGAGTTTGTGTGGGCGCGTCAGTGGTTGAAGAAACTTCGGGAGCTAATCAGTCGACGCGGCAGAGAGGGCCGGGCTAAACGAGCCGATGAGTATCACGGAGGCGCGAAATAAAAAAGGCGCCGAAGAAGAATCTCCGGCGCCTTAAAAGATAACGGCAGGGGGGTGCCGCCGGACCGTCCTGGTCCGTTTACTCCCCGGAATCCGTCCGGTGAGATCCGGGGTCGCTGGCCAGAGCTTCAGGGGGAGAGAGATCTGGCCGACTTACCGCCGGTGGGGTGCTTACCTTTGGGCAGAACCGTGAATTTCAATTGTGCCCATGTCGCCGGCCAGAGCGTTATTGGCCGCCGCTGTTACGCCGATGAGGATTACCAACGCGCCCAGAAGGGCGAGTACGTTTTCAAAATGCCTGATTTTCATGATCGATTCCTTGGTTTCTGGCGGCGCCGCCTGTCCTTGCGGCGCTGCTAATTAGTGAATTTCACTACTCCTATTGCATAAGCCGTGCCAACTTCGACTTATCAATGAAAACAACACGTTATCTACAAAACAGCAGTTACGAAATTTCGTAAATTACGAAAAATCGTGAGACTTATTACGAAAAACCGTATACATTCCGGCCATGATCACGCAAGACGACTATCAGTGGCTGTTCCGGAAGTCACCCTCGATGGCCACCTCCATCGCGGAGGATGGCGTCTACCTCGACGTCAACGACGCCATGCTGAAAAGGCTGGGCTATGCGCGCGAAGAAATGGTCGGCCGCAGCCCTGAGGACTTTACGACACCAGAGAGCGCGGTGCGCGTGCGCGAAGAGCTACGTCCCGCACTGCGACGCACCGGAAAACTGGAAAACAAACCGATCAGTTTCGTTACAAAATCGGGCGATGTCGTCGATTGCGTTACCAATGCGATTATTGAATACGATCGGGACGGCCATTTCCTGCGTACGGTCGCGATGTACGCAGAAATATCCGATCAGGCGCGGGCGAACTTCAAATACCGGACCTTGTATCGCTCGACGCCGGCGATGCTGCACACCGTGGATGGTGATGGATTGCTAATCACAGTGACGGATCACTGGTTACAAAAACTGGGGTACAGGCGAGATGAAGTTGTCGGTCGACCCATCACGGATTTTTTCAGCCTTCGCGACCGCAAGCACTATGCCGACGGTCGCCTGCGTGCGTTGATCGCCGACGGCGACTTCAATAATCTCGAACGGCAGATGGTTACAAAAGACGGAACCGTTCTTGATTTGGTGATGTCGGCGATTTCGAATCGTGACGGTAGTGGCAAGGTCGATATGATGCTGGTTGCGTCAAAAGATGTAACGGAACGGCGCCGCGCAGAGAGGGAGTTGCGTCGGACCTTGAGCGAGAACGCGCGCTTGCGCGAAGAACTTGAACGTGAACGTGACTATCTCCGCGAAGAGGTAAACGTTGCGATGAATTTCGGTCACATAGTGGGCACCAGTCCAGCTTTGCGACGCATGATGAAGCGTGTCGAGGCGGTCGCCGAGACTCCCGCAAGCGTTTTGTTGCAAGGTGAGTCCGGTGTCGGCAAGGAACTGGTCGCACACGCTATTCATATGCAAAGCCCGCGCGCCGACGGTCCGCTGGTCAAGGTCAACTGTGCGTCGATTCCGAAGGAGCTATTTGAAAGCGAATTCTTCGGCCACGTCAAAGGCGCGTACACCGGCGCCCATCGGGATCGCATCGGCCGCTTTCAGCTTGCCGATGGCGGGACCATTTTTCTCGATGAGGTTGGCGAAATTCCACTGGAGCTGCAGGGAAAGCTGCTGCGGGTTCTGCAGGAAAGTGAGTTCGAACGTGTTGGCGATGATGTAACTCGCAGTGTCGACGTGCGCGTGATTGCCGCGACCAATCGAAATCTGGAGCAACTTATCGTCGACGGAGAATTTCGCGAGGATCTGTTCTACAGGCTCAGCGTGTTTCCTGTTGAGGTTCCTCCCTTGCGCGAGCGCGGTGACGACGTTATTCAGTTGGCGCAGCACTTTCTGGTACAGACATGCAAAGACTTCGGTCGCGACGTTTTGACGCTAACGCGCGCACAATCAGCGAATCTGCGGGCTTACGACTGGCCCGGCAACATCCGCGAGCTGAAAAACGTCATTGAACGAGCAGTCATTCTGTCGACCGGCAAAGTTCTGCGTCTGGATCTGTCGATGCTGGGGCTGAAGGTCGATACAGATGGTACGGCGGAGGTGGCTGTTGCCAACGATGAAATTCTGACCGAGTCGGACATGCGCGACTTTCATAAGAACAATATTGTCCGGGCGCTGAGACGCAGCAATTGGAAAGTATCGGGCGCCGGTGGAGCGGCCGAGCTACTGGGAATCCGGCCTACAACCCTGGCGGACAGAATTCGTACTATGAAAATCAGAAAGCCGGCAGTCCACTAGTGCCGACATGGAACCGGGTAGTGCTTGCGGCCGTGATCGTCATTCTGGCGACGAGCGTCTACCATCTCCCGCTGGCCAACTGGATCACGGACTTGGTGGCATGGGGCCAGCAGCATCCCGTCGCGGGGCCGCTGGTCTATGTGATTTTCGTTGTGATTGCGACGGTCCTGTTCCTACCCGGGTCTGTTGCGATGATGATCGGCGGGTTCCTGTTCGGGCTTATCCCCGGTCTCCTGCTTGCTGCGCTGGCCATACCTGTCGGTGCGCAAAGCGCGTTCGAGTTTGGCCGCTGGGTCGCCCGTCCCTGGGTGCAAAAGAAAATAGTCGACAATCACCGCATGCACGCAATTGAAGCGGCGCTCTCTGAACGGGCATTCGTGATTGTAGTGCTGACAAGATTGTCCCTCATCATTCCGTTTAATTTGTTGAACTACGCCTATGGCGCCAGCTCCGTCAAACCGAGCATCCATTTGTTCGCAACAGCGCTGGGTATGCTGCCAGCGGTTGCTTTGTACGTTTATCTCGGCACACTTGCTCGCGACCTGGGTCAAATTTTGTCGGGCGCTGCGGCACCAGCAGAATTAAGCTACTGGATAATTGGCGCCGGAATCGTGGCTATTGTCCTCGCAACCTGGGTCATACATCGGACGGCGACACGTGCCCTGGAGAAACACTTGATCGGAAAGCAAAGAACGGAAATTACAAAATGAGACTGCCAGCGATACTGCTATTGCTAATAGCGTCGACCGCACAGGCAGCGGACGGTGAGCTGCCTTTTGGCGTTCGGAACGCACTTCAAATAAGAAATGTTCCTGCTGAGTCGCTGAGTGTGTTCGTTACCGACGTTGATAGCGGTGAAACACTTCTGGAGTGGCGCGGCAATGAGCCGCGCAATCCGGCGTCGACTATCAAACTGTTGACGACACTGGTCGCTCTCGATGTGCTGGGTCCAGCGTATCGCTGGAGAACCGATGTTTTCATCGCGGGCGAACTCAAAAACGGCCGGCTCGACGGTGATCTGATTCTCAAGGGCTACGGCGACCCCTATCTGGTCACTGAACGTGTGTGGCAGTTGTTGCGCGATATCCGACACGCCGGCGTGACGGAAATTACCGGGGACTTGTTGCTCGACGACAGCTGGTTCGACGTCGGTGAATACGACCCGGCCGCTTTCGACCGCCAGCCATTGCGCGCCTACAATGTTGCGCCGAATGCGTTGCTCATGAATTTCAAGGTCGTCAGGTATTGGTTTGAGCCGGATCAGGCTAGCGGTGCCGTCGCGGTACGCATGGATCCTATGCTGGATAATGTTCGCGTTGAGAACCAGCTCGGTCTCGCCAACAGCAGTTGCCACGGGTATCAGCGAGGCATCACGGTAACGACGAATAAAGCGGTGGATGAAGTGACATTTTCGGGTCGCTTCCCGAATGGCTGTAAACAATATGCAATGGACAGGACAGCCCTGTCCCACAACCAGTTTGTGTATGGGCTTTTTGAATCACTGTGGCGCGAGTCGGGTGGTTCGTTCGATGGAGATTGGCGAAACATCGTCGTTGCAGAAGATGCTGAGCCACTGTTGTCATTCGACTCGCTACCACTGGCGGAAATGATTGCGCGTATTAACAAACACAGCAATAACGTCATGGCGCGGCAACTTTTGTACACGCTCGGGGCCGAAGTGAACGGTGCTCCTGGCACCGAAGACGGTGGCAAGGCGGTCATTTCGAAATGGCTGGAGGACAATGGGCTCGCGTCAACCGAGATCGCACTGGCCAACGGTGCGGGGCTGTCTCGGGATACCCGGACGACGGCCAGGGACATGGCCAAAATGCTGCGTTTTGCCTGGCGAAAGCCCTATATGCCTGAGTACCTCGCATCGCTGTCGCTGTCCGGCCTGGATGGAACACTTCGCCACCGCTTTACCAACAATGAACTCGCTGGCAAAGCTCACCTGAAGACGGGATCGATGGACCACGTCACCGCGATCGCCGGCTATCTGCAGTCGAGAACCGGGCGAAGGTTTGCCGTGGTCGCGATTCAGAACTTTGAGAATATTCACCGTGGTCCTGGTGAAGAGGTGCAGGAGGCCTTGTTGCGCTGGTTGTATGAACAATAAGGTACACTCGTCGCGAGTACGGGAGAGAAGAATGCGTAATACAGTTTGCGGAGCCATCGGGATACTGGTGTTGCTTGCATTGATGCCTGCAATGGCACTGGGCGATACAGCCTACGTAACTGACAATCTTCGACTCGGCATCTACGAAGCCGAGGATACGAGCGGCAGACCGATACGAATGCTCGACAGCGGACAGGCCATGGAAATCTTGTCGCGCGATCGAAATTACGCCAACGTCCGCTTGCCGGACGCCACGGAAGGTTGGGTGAAGACGGCGTACCTCGTTGATATCAAGCCGGCTAGATTAATTGTTGCTGAGATAACGGCCGAGCGCGACGCGTTGCTGGCAGAGCTCGCGGCGACCAAACAGGCATTCGCGGCACCTTCCGCAACGATAGAAGCCTTACAGAATGATGCGGCGACATTTGACGCGCAACTTGCTGCCGCGAACGAACGGATTCTGGAACTTGAAGGAGAGAATGCCTCCGTTCGAGAATTCAAAGATCAATACAAGGGCAGTCTGCCCCTCAGCTGGGTCGCTATCGCGACCGCGGTATGCCTGATCGGTGGAATCTTGCTCGGCATGTGGTGGGTTGATCGCCGTAGTCGAATTCGCCACGGTGGCATCCGAATCTATTAGTCCGACCACGCTATAAAAACTTGTTATAAGCGCTCGTTATAAGCCAATAACAAACAAACCGTTCACGGCATAGGCCTTCCTCCCTAAGGTAACTCCGACTTGCCGCGTCACGATGGCGCGGTTTTGACGTATTCAGGAGTTGCCGAGTGAGTAGTTGGCCCGCCAGCGTCTTTCCGCTGGACACAGAACAGACGAACACTCTGCAAACGGCAGTGTCCGGATTGTCTGCACAGCAACTGCAATGGGTGTCGGGTTACGTAGCGGGATTGGCGGCAGCGACAGGCAGGACGGCGGTACTGGCAAGTGCGCAGTCAGCGCTTGCCGCTCCGGCGAATTCCAGTGGCGAGAAGCTGACCGTTCTTTACGGCTCACAAACCGGCAATGGGGCGGAAGTCGCAGCGGCCTTGGTA
>JALHUQ010000076.1 GCA_022866645.1 Woeseiaceae bacterium
GTTCCTTGCTTTGTCCGCGTAGACCCGCGTCTGGATGCCCACACCCTGCGGTGTTACCGCATCACGAATCGCCTGCAATTCTTTGTTCGTTGCCACCGTTTTTCTCCATAACTATCAGTAAGTTGAACGCCAATACCTTAACTACGATCGTGCGTCCCGGCGCCCATTGTCGCACCGACACCGCCCTCGTCGTCAATGCCCGATTTGGACAAGCCGCAGGACACGATTTACGTTATCATGCGCGGCTCGTTTGAGGAGGACCAAAATGCTCAAGAAACTGCAATTCTACATTGATGGCCAGTGGGTTGACCCGGTAGAGCCACGATCCATGGACGTCGTTAATCCGGCCACCGAAGAAGTGTATGGATGCATCAGTATAGGCTCTGCCGCTGATGTCGATCTGGCGGTGGCGGCAGCCTCACGGGCGTTCGAAACTTTTTCAACGACCAGCCGTGAAGAACGCATGGAACTGCTGCAAAAAATACTGGATGTCTTCATTCGACGAGCGGACGAAGTCGCCGAAGCGATCATGGACGAAATGGGTGCTCCGTGGGGGCTTGCGAAGCATGCACAAGCGGCGAGTGGCACGCAGCATATCTCCGCTGCCCTGAAAGCACTGACAAACTACGAATTTGAAGAAAAAATCGGCTCGACGATGATCGTCAAGGAGCCGATTGGCGTTTGTGGACTCATTACGCCGTGGAACTGGCCGATGAATCAGATCGCGGTCAAGGTTGCGCCGGCCATTGCCGCTGGCTGCACGATGGTTTTGAAGCCGAGCGAAATTGCTCCTTTTGATGCCATCCTTTTCGCCGAGATTCTCGACGAGGCTGGCGTACCTGCCGGCGTATTCAATCTGATCAATGGTGACGGCCCGGGCGTCGGCACAGCATTGAGTCAACATCCGGGCATTGCGATGGTGTCTTTCACGGGATCGACTCGGGCCGGTGTATTGGTCGCACAAAATGCAGCGCCGAGCGTGAAGCGTGTCGCACAGGAACTCGGCGGTAAATCGGCCAACATTATTCTGGACGACGCTGACTTCGAGCAAGCAGTGACTGACGGCACCGCCGCCATGTTTGAAAACACCGGACAGTCCTGCGATGCTCCCTCTCGCATGCTGGTGCCGAAAGACAAGATGAAGATTGCTGCAGCTATTGCCGCAAAAGTCGCGGCGGCGACTGCCGTTGGCAACCCACGCGAGAAGGGAGTTCGTGTCGGACCAGTGGTTTCCGAACTGCAATGGAACAAAATTCAGAACCTGATCCAAAAGGGTATCGACGAAGGTGCGACGTTGGTGGCGGGCGGCACTGGAAAACCTGCGGGACTCGAAGTCGGTTATTACGTGAAACCAACCGTGTTCGCGAATGTCAGTAATGACATGACCATTGCGCGAGAAGAAATTTTTGGACCCGTATTGTCGATCATTCCCTATGAGAACGAAGACGAGGCGATTCGAATCGCCAATGACACCCCGTATGGACTATCCGGTTACGTTTCATCCGGCAACCTGGATAGAGCACGACGTGTAGCGTCACGCATGCGAACCGGCATGGTACACATCAACGGCGCTGACCTCGAAGCGCTGGCGCCTTTCGGTGGCTACAAGCAGTCCGGCAACGGTCGCGAATGGGGCGCACATGGAATGGATGAATTCCTGGAGGTCAAGTCGGTTTACGGCTACGAGAAGTGAAAGCATTGATGAAACAATCTGCAGTATTACTGACACTCGCTACGGTTCTTTTTCTGGGCGCTTGCGGCGGTGAATCGAATTTGCCCGTCGCGACCGGCAAAGCCACCATTCGCGCTATCAACGCCATGGCTGCGTCACCGGACGTCGCCTTCCTGATCGAGGAACGTAACATCGGTGTTGTGGCTTACCGAACGACGTCGGCGGCCGCAAGTTACGATGATCTGGATTACACCTTCAATTTTGACGTTTTCTACGCTGGCGATACCGCACTGACCCGCATCGCGAGCCAGCACATCGATTTCGTCGCCAAGCAGGAATACACCTTGCTTCTCACTGGTACAGTGGCAAGTCCGTCGCTAACGCTTTGGGAATGGGCGAAGCGTGAGTTTGCGACCGGGGCTACGGTTTTTCAGCTGCGGTTTGCTCAAACGTCAAACTACTTCGCTACTCCGGTCGACTATTACTTCGCTGCGGCCGGCGTAGCGCCTGCCATAGGACAGGAAGTTGCTAGTCTGTCATTCGGCGAGATCTCGCCGCCGAGAGATTTTGAAGCCGGATCCTACGTTCTTACTATCACAACGGCAGGCGATCCCTCGGACATACTCTATACCTCCATCGAAACTCCTTTCATTGCACTGGTGGACCTGATCATTTCGCCTTTCGACGCAACGGCCAATGACCTTGCGAACTTCACTGTGCAAGCGCTCGGGGCACAGGGCGGATCAACGAGGCTTAGCGACAGCAATACTCTTGCCAGCGTTGAGTTTCTTCATGGGGCGATGGACCTCGGGACATCCGATATTTACGACGACGACACGCTGCTGTCACAGGTGCTTGCTAATCACGCGTTTACGGACCTGTCAGGCGAGATTCCGATTACGCCGGGTGACTATACCTTTCATTACGTTTTGGCCGGAGGCACGGCGGCAATTACGCTGCAAGGTGACATGGTGGCGATTCCGGGAATCCGCTACCGCTTCATTGCGGGTGGCGAAAACGCGGCATTCGTAACGGCAGTTTCGGTACCTGATCGGCGGCCAATTGATACCGCAGCCAAACTATCGATTCTTCAGATGTCCAATAACTTTGATGCCATCGAATTCTTCCTCGTCAATCAGGGCGAGACGCTGGACGACAGAATTCTATTTCGTCAAATCGCTCTGCCTGTAATTCCTGCCCCACCAGCCAACATCGCGCCAGGCAATTACGATGCCTATGTCACGAAATTTGGCGAGCGTGACATAATCGCAGGTCCCGTCAATGTCAATGTTGTCGTCGGAGATGTCGTCGAGCTGATGGCATTCGATACCGTCGATCCTGCAGTACTTGATCTGCGCCTTATCGTCACGCCGTAAGCGCTGGCAGGACTAGCCTACGAGGCCGTAGCACCGTCCACATAGGCTGCGTGGTCGTTGGCTGCGTCTTCTTCCGGGATGTTCTTGGCATCATACATCGCGCCATCAGCAACACTTAGCAAGTGCCACAGTTCGTCGCCGTGTTTCGGCATCAAGGCGATGCCGACGCTCGCCGTGCACTTAATTTCCTGACCCTGAATGATGTAGGCCTCTGATGCAGTTTGCACCAGGCGCGAGGCGACGTGTTTGACGTCTTCAATCGGTACCCCCGGCAATACGATCGCGAACTCGTCGCCGCCCAGACGTCCCAGGATGTCTTCAGGTCTCAGGCAAAATTCCAGACGATGTCCGAACGCTTTCAACAGTGCGTCGCCAGCCTGGTGACCAAAACGATCATTGATAGACTTGAATTGATTCAGGTCGAGGTACAACACCGCACCGACACTGCTACGTCGTATGCAGGCTGCGCCCTCTTGCTCAAAGCCGCGCCGATTCAACAGACCAGTGAGTGGGTCTCGCAACGCGTCGGCGAGCATCTTGTCTTCATTGCGTTTCCGTTGAGTAATATCAATCAGGGTAACGGAAAAGTCATCGCCAACCGGTTCGCCAATGATTCGCACCCAATTGTCGCCCCGCTCGGTTTCAGTCGACACCTCAAAGCTTGTTTGTGTGGTCGCTTTCTTCTCACCATCAAAATGGCTCTTGAGGTTTTCCGGGTTCAGCTGCCGCAACTTCTCGAGCGGCATGCCAACGAGCATTCCTGGCCCCTCTCCAACGAACGTCTCGGCCGCACGATTCGCGAATACGCAGCGGAATTTTCGATCTACAGTATTTTGGTCACGCGCAAATCGCAAGATGCCGTTCGATGACGTTTCGATGAGAGTTCGAATCAGATGCTCGCTTTCAGCCAACTGGCTCAAGGCTTTGCGCCGCTCTGTCACATCGCGGCAAACGACAACCATACCCAGGTTTTGTCCCTTGGGACCGGTTAGAGGACCGACACTCACTTCGTATATATTATTGGTATCCATGCTGAGCGTTTGCGTGAGATCGAGTTCCTTCGCCTGCTCAAGAATTGCGCGCGCCGCCGGAAAATCTTCCCACAGCTGTCGGCCTATGAGTTCGCTTTCACTTCCTTTCAACAACTGTTGCGCTGCCTTGTTCGCACAGATAATGCACTGTTCGTTGTCGACAACGATAACGGGATCGCGCACGTGATCGAACAAGGTCTGGTATGCAAGCGGGCTAAATTCATGCACCCGCAGCTTCACACCGGCATAAGCGAAGAATGGCCAAATCAGAGCAAGCGTTGTCGACGTGAATGGAAACTCGCGCGGGCCCATGCCAAGAAACGTGTTCGCAATACTGATCGCGAACGGCAATAGCGCACAAATCAGTAGTAAGGATATCGTCTTGCGATGAGCCGGTGCGATGCTCGGCAAGCGGCCGATAAGCGCGATCGCGGAGTACGCGAATAGACCGTAAGTAAATGGTGCGTAGATCCTGCGATACCAATAGTGATCCATCAA
>JALHUQ010000077.1 GCA_022866645.1 Woeseiaceae bacterium
AGCGTTTGCCGACATTACTCCAGCGACGACTATGGTCGAGGTGTCCCGGCTCATCGGTGACGGCATGCTCGTGGAAATCGAGGCGGACGCCATCGTCAATGAACAATAACGACGCATGAGTCGTCGGGTTAATGTATCGGCTGCTGAGGCTCGCAGGATCGCATTGGCCGCTCAGGGTTTTGATCGAGCCCGGCCGGAAACGCCGACGGATATACGGCACTTTCGACGCGCATTGGCCGCGATTGGCGTTCTCCAGCTGGACTTCGTCAATGTCCTGATACCGGCTCACTTTCTTATGATCTGGTCGCGGCTCGGGCCCTACGATCGCGGTCGTTTTGAAGCCTTTCTGTACGACTCCGGAGAACACACCGAACAGTGGGCCCACGAAGCGTCAATAGTCTCCAGCAGCGACTGGCCATTGCTTGCGCACCGTCGAGGCGAGTTCAAACCGTGGAAGAACAGCCCCCTGAACAAAATGCCGAATCGGCGGGCCTATCTGAGTAACATTCTCGACGTGGTGAAGACGGGAGGGGCAGCAACTTCGAATGACCTGCCGCCGGTCGCGGGACAGAAACGGAAACCCGGTGACTGGTATCGTTCGATTCCACGGTGTGCGCTGGAACATCATTTCGGAACAGGGCACCTCGCGGTACGGCGCAGGTTGAAAAATTTCCAGCGTGTTTACGACCTGCCGGAACGCATCATCGACGATGAGTATCGTTGTGAATCTGTAAACAAAAATGATGCGGAGCGTGAGCTCCTGAAAAAGGCCTCCGTGTCCCTTGGCATCGCCACGGCGCATGACATCGCGGACTACTACCGAATGGCGGTTCGTGATGCAGAGCCGCGCCTGCAGGAATTGATCGAAGAGGGCGCCTTGCACCGCTGTCGCGTTGAAGGATGGTCCGAGGCGGCGTACCTAGCGATGGGGGCGAAGTCACCCCGCGATATCCCCGGCGCATCGCTGCTGTCGCCGTTCGATCCCGTCGTCTGGTTTCGTCCCAGAGCGAAGCGATTGTTCGGATTCGATTATCGCATCGAGATTTACGTACCGGAGGCTAAACGGCGCTGGGGCTATTACGTCCTTCCATTTCGCAAAGGTGATGCCATCACAGCAAGAGTGGACTTGAAAGCTGATCGCCAGGATTCGATATTGCGGGTTCAGAATGCCCATCTGGAAGTCGGTGTTGATTCGAATAGCACGGCGGAATCACTGGCTATGGAGCTGCGTTCGCTGGCGGCATGGTTGGGTCTTGACGACGTGCAAACGAAAAAGGCCAGCGTATTCGAAAAGGCGCTGGCCGCAGCGCTATAGCGTATCCCTTCGCAGGGTGCGCGCAGGCAGCTGGGCGATTTGCCTGGCGCTTCCATGTTCCGGAACGTTCCACGTTCGGTGACATTTGTTGCGCTGTCCTATCTACCTAACCAGGCCGGCCATCAATGCGTGGTCGGGTCAAAATGGGCCAGTAACAGAGCACTAAAATGCTGAACGCCAAAGTCCACAACGTTCCGGAGGCAATCACAGCGCCTCGATAATATTCTGGCGAGACGGTGCCTGCGAATACGCGCACGACCGCGGCAATCTGCAAAATTACAAACGCAGCAATGTCGCAGGGGCCGGCGACAAGCAACCGTCCGGTATGTCCTAGCGCGCTTCGAGTCATCATGGCCACCATCAGACTGCTCATCAGGCCTATGGTCAGCGCATGGACTGCGGAGGCGGCCGACACCATTTCAAGCTGCGCCAAGCCCCGTAAGGTCAGCGCGATCGGCAGCCAGGCGTACGCGATCGGCAGCATCAGCAGCAAGGGATTGTGAATCGTTCGATGCGGATTCCAGAGCGTCAGTCGAACCATGTGTGCTGCCGAAGCGACGGCGAACAATACGACCCACGAGGTGGGCGCCATCCTGAATGGAAGCATCCGAGTATCAGCAATGAGGATAAGAAGCAGCGATCCAATCGCTATTGTTTCAATGGCAAAGATCCGGCGCGGCCGCGCGTTTTCGACAGCGCCTGAAGTAAACGCCGGTATTACTCTGCCCGCTATAATTGCGACAAGAATAGCGATGACATCCAGAGCAGCCGTTGTCGCGTTGTTCGTTATTTGTTGCGGCAGCACTTGTAAGGAGGTGAGGTGAAAAGCGAGATTTGCGATCGTGAGTGCGGCAAGAACGACCAGTAGCTTGAAGTTCCTGGTATTCCTGCTTCGCCATATAGGAACTGCAATAGCAATTGCCAACACAGGCAAGAACAACAGGTCGACTATTGCCGCAGCCAGGGCAGGGCCGGTCACCATCAGCACACGCGCTACACACCACAATGCGACCATGCCGGCGAGCAGCAAGCCCGTCGGAGTCGACCGGCCTGTCCAGTTGCGCACCGCGGTTAACAGGAAACCGGCGATAACTGCCGATGCGAAGCCGAACACCATTTCGTGACTGTGCCACGCACTGCCGCTCAGGTAGCCATCGAGTGGCACTAAACCCAGATAGACCGCAATCCAAAGTGGCACCGATGAGGCCGCAAACAGGAGTGCGAGCAGATAAAAAGGGCGAAAGCCCAGCGCCAATACCGCAGGACCAGCATAAAGTTTGTCGGTCACTGGGTCGATCTGGCTTTAGCTTTCAGGCTGCTCTTCGCGTTGGCTGCCGCTGCCCTCTTTATGATGATCTTGTCCGTGATGACCTTTGCGCTCGCCATGCATTTCACGTGCGGCTGCGCGTTCTTCCTCACTCATGGACTCCCACTTTTGCCGCCGCTCTGCGTTTTTGGCCTGGTGCCGCTCTTTCGCGGCTGCTCGCTCTTCCTCTGACATCGACTCCCAGCGCGCCCGCATCGCTTCCCGGTCGGCCGTACGATCCCGCCCGCCGCGATTTTCAGCATGCTGTTCCCGCAATGCCTGTTTTTCCTCGTCGGACAGATTTTCGAACTCGGCACGCCATTTTTCGCGCATCGCAGCTCGCTCGTCCTCGGACATGCTTTCCATATAGACACGTCTATCCTCAGGACTCATATTTTTGACGTCGCTGACGGACTGCGCCGAGACGATGGACGGCAGGAGCAGACTCAGGCTCGTAATCATCAATATCTTGTGTATCGTACTCATGTGTAAACTCTCCATTCGTTCAGGGATACCCTGAATAACGCACTCTCTCACTGCCGGTTGACCAATGATTGCACAATTTTCCCGAAATTTGACTCGATTCGCTTTGCTGATTGGTTTGCTGACAGTGGCGAGCTGCGCGCCGCAAGTCCTTACAACAAAGAGCGCCGCCGTACCGGCAGGCGTGGACCTTAGCGGTTTGTGGCAGGTGCGTGAAGATTCAGACACGCAGCGGCTGAAGAATGCAGGGGCCAGCGGCGAGTTATTGATTCCGCTGGATAAAACGCGACGATCGCCACCAAGGCGAAGCTGGGGCGGAGCGTCTGCTCAGGTATTTCTTGAATACGGTAAATCCGTGAAAATCTCACAATCCGAGTTCGGTATTTTTATCAGCTACGACAGGTCGGTTGTAGAGGAATACACCTTCGGTGAAAACCGGCGTGTAGAGATCGGTCCCATTGAAGTACTGCGTGTGTCCGGCTGGGAGGGAAACTCATTTGTCGTTGAAACGCTGGATGATTCCGGAACCACGCTATACGAGTCCTGGCATCTGGACGCCGACGGATCGGTTCTGATTCGGGATATTCGAATGGGCAAAGGCGAGACGGATAGTCTTTTCCATCAGCAGGTGTTCGATCGACGGTAGCTTACTTCAGCAAAAGTCGGGCGGCGAATGCGTGAACCCGATTTCAATGCATTGGCGAACCAATTGCTGAAAAGCAGTTGTCGATTATTCTCGGATAGGCGTGTACGTCACGAGCGTCGCGCGAAACCTCAGTTTGCCATCTTTATGCTGCTCGATAATGACGGGCAAGAAGTCGAGCTCCTCAACACACCACAATGTCGTCGCTCGCGACGAACCTTCTTTCTGATGACGAATACCCAGAGCCGTAAACTTGCCGGCACCGGTTGTTACGGTCTTGCTGCCGACATTGGAGATATTGACGATGCTCAGCTCGTCTACGTCAAACAGCGTGTATCGCGCGGCCGCAGTACCGTTCAGCAAGTCGTGCATTAGCGCGTATTGGATCGAAACGCTGTCGTGCGCGACACCCTCCAACTTCAGCAGCACATTTTCCCCACCAACCGTGCCGCTGGCTTCATTCGTCGACCAGTCGAACTCCAGATCTGCATCAGGATTGTCCCCGATCGTGTCGATAGCCTTGTATCGAATCGCCTTGACACCACCCGCATCGATACTGAACTCGGACGTAACATCTATTGTTCCACGCGTTAGCAATCTGGATAGTCCGGTTGCACGGACAACGTGATTTGCAAAATAGCCATCCGCTGTTTTTCGAAGTTCGGTGTTGAGTTCACCCGACACGACCGAAATCTTGACCTTGTAAACCGCCGTATGCGGGGTCAACAAAGGCTCCGCGAGTGCTGGGATGGTCAGAGCCCAAACAAACATTGCTATAAAAAGTCGAGCCAATATCATACTCGGGCCTCCGATGAGCCATTAAGCGTACGATCACAGTCTGCCATCAGTGACATGACTGCTTCCTGAACGTGCTGCCGATGCGGTTCCAGTTGATCCAGGGGGGCGTTCGATGGAATGGGGTAGGGTTGGCCTACCGCCAATACGATACGCGCAAAGGGTTTCGGCACCATGAAGTTGTCCCAGCGCCTGAGATACCAGGCACGATCAGCCGAGCAGGCGATCGGAATAATCGGGACCCCGGCGATTCTGGCCATCAGGACTGCACCCAGCTTGAATTCGTATTTTGGGCCGCGAGGCCCGTCCGCCGTCGTAACGATTGAGTACCCGTCTTTCATCCTGCGCTGCATGTCGCGCAGGGCGAGGGCGCCGCTCTGATTCGCTGACCCCCGGATCACTTCGGCACCCCAGGCGCGGGCAATGCGCTCGGGAACATCCCCGTCGACAGACCCCGAGACCAGAAAACAGGCCTTGAATCCGCGGCGAACCCAGGATCGAATCAGCGTGGAACCGCATACATGGTGTTGATGCCAGTAACAGGGCGCGCAGATTAATTCACCGCCAATAAACGGTTCGATGTAATCGGCGCCGATGATGCGTTCAATTCGATAGGTCGACGTCAAGAGACGGATCAATGCGCGCAGCACCGGCAAGCCGAGAAAATAGTAGAGCCTGCGTCCGCTGCTCATACGTCGTCGGGATGCAGTGCTGCGGCGCGATTCTATTGAATCGAAGTCTTGGCGAGGAAGATTACTCAATGTAAGGCCTGTTTCGGATGGTTTGAGTGCGTCGCGCATGGCGACCGGGCGCTTCGGCTCCTTGAGTTTGCAGTATCGAATCTCTGCCGGTCAATGTAATATTGCCCCTGCTTTTTCAATACGATACCGCTGAATCCGCCCTCCATGACGTCCGTCCAGCGAAAACTCAGGAAACCCCCAGGTCCCGATGCGCCGGTCGTTCTCGGTATCGACGCCGACACCTTGGCGACGCTGCAACAGATACAGCTCGATTATGGGGATATGGTGAGCATCACGAAACCGAATGGTCGACTCGCGTATTTTGTCAACGATGCGACCGAGGTTCGGCGCATCCTGACCCGCCGCCATAGCAAGTACAACAAAGGTCCTGGTTTTGAGCGCGTTAAGATGCTGCTCGGCAACGGCCTGATCGTAAGCGATGGTGACGTGTGGCGACGCTCGCGACGAATGATCCAGCCGGCGTTCAGTCGCCAGAATGTGCACCGATTGATGGCGGTGATGGTGGAATGCTGTGATCGGCGGGCCCTGCATTGGGCGGAGCTCGCAGCGAATGGCGAGCACTGCAATATCACCGCTGAGACATCTGACTTCGCGCTCGAATTGATACTGATCAGCATTTTCAGCAGCGACTATCACGCTCGAATCATGACTGAGGGGGACAACCCGTTCGCCTTCCTCAGCAGGGACTCGACACGGGATCTGAGTGTCGTCATGAAGGTCCGGCATTTGCGAATATTGTTGCTCAGCATTATCGAGGATCGACGTTCCGGCCGAGGCTCTGAAGAGTTCGATTTCCTGACGATGTATTTGCAGGCGACGGATAAAAACGGGCAGCAATTCTCAGATGCGGAGTTGCTGGACGAGTTGATGACCTTGATCGTTGCCGGTTTTGAGACGTCCGCCAATACGCTCAATTGGGTCTGGTATTTGATCGCCAAACACCCTGATGTCGAGGCGAAGCTGATCGCAGAAGCGGCAGAGTACTTGCCCTGCGTGTCTGCGCTGAGTGCGGACTCGCTGGCCAATATGACGTACACACAACAAGTGCTCGAGGAAGCCTTGCGCTTGTATCCGCCAGTATGGTTGTTCACGCGCCGATCGCACGAAGAGGATCATCTGGACGAGTATGACGTCCCGCTCGATACGGATATTTACCTGTCACCGTTCATCTTGCATCGCACACCGCATTATTGGCCGGACCCCGACAGTTTCGATCCGGAGCGGTTCAAAGTAACGGACCAGTCCAAAAATGACCGGCCATACTTCCCATTTTCACTCGGGCCACGCCGTTGTCTTGGCGAGTATTTTTCATTTTTGGAGATGAAGGTGCATATTGGCCTGCTGCTGCCGCGTTTTCGACTGCAATTGATCGACGAATCGCAGCCGCAACTGGAACTCGGCATCAACTTGCGGGCCTCCAGGGACATTTACATGAAACCTACGGAACGCTAAAAAACCCATGGAGCTATACAACACATTAACGGACCTGCTGGCAGATGCCCGTAGCAAGGACCGTAGCATCCGGTTCATCGACGGCGAAAATGACGAGAGTACGGTCAGTTTCGCGGGTCTATGGGACCGCGCCGTCGCGATGCTGGGGTCATTACAGGCGCGCGGCATGCGGCCGGGCGATGAACTGGTCATATTCAGCAAGTCGAACGAGAGTTTCGTCATTGCTTTTTGGGCGGCGGTGCTCGGCGGCATGGTGCCGGTACCCGTTGCGGTGGGTATCAGTGATGAACATCGGCTAAAGCTCTTTAGAATACTGTCGCAGCTGCAGCGCGCTACCTTGTTTACGGAGGCCGATTTGTTGGCGCGCTTATTGGAGTTTTCGGTCAATATTGCGCGGGATGACATTACGAGGATTCTGAATACCAAGACAACTCTGATCGGCGACGTCGATTCGGAGGCTAGCGGAGAAATATTCGAGTCGACCCCGGATAACATTGCCTTTATTCAATATTCGTCCGGATCGACGAGCGATCCGAAGGGCGTGGTGTTAACGCATCGAAACCTGTGCACCAATATTCGCGCCATTATTGACGCGTGTCATTGGACGAAGGACGACCAAAGCTTGAGTTGGATGCCGCTGACCCATGATATGGGACTCATCGGTTACCACCTGAGTGTATTAGGCGTCGGCATGAATCATGCGGTAATGGACACAAACGTCTTCGTGCGACGACCGTTATTGTGGATGAGCAAAGCCAGCGAATTGCGTGCGACGCAGTTGTGCTCCCCGAATTTTGGCTACAAGCATTTCCTCAAGCTGTTTCAGCGCAAGGGTTTGGATAATCTGGATCTGTCCAGCGTCAAGCTTATTTTGAACGGCGCCGAACCCATTTCCTGGGAACTTTGCGAGGAGTTTCTGGCGTCACTGGCTCCGTACGGCTTGAAGCGGACCACGATGTTTCCCGTTTATGGCTTGGCCGAGGCGACTGTCGGCGTCTCCATCCCAACGCCAGGTTCTTTGTATTCCCGTATCACGGTGGATCGCCACAGCCTTCGCGTCGGTGAGCCGTTTCGTGAAGTTTCGCCGGGCGATGACGACGCCGTCAGTTTCGTTCGTGTCGGGAGCTCGATTCGAGATGTCAGTATTCGCATCGCAGACGATACTAATCGCGTACTGGACGACGGGTTAGTTGGCAATATCCAGCTATACGGGGATAGCGTGACGGAGCGCATCTATGGGGACGACGCGGCGACTGCCGCTCTTTTTACGGATGACGGTTGGCTGCAAACAGGTGACTGCGGCGTATTCGTCGATAAGCAGTTGGTCATTACGGGCAGGCAAAAAGACATCATTATTGTCAACGGCCAGAACTACTATCCGCATGATATCGAAGAGATCGTCGCGCGACTGGATGACCTTGATCTGAATAAGGTGGTTGTTGCTGGTGCGACCCCCAAGGGTGGACAAACGGAAGAGTTGATCGCATTCATTCTTTATCGACAGTCTATTGACGGCTTCTTGCCGATAGTTGAGCAAGTGCGAGACTTGATCGGGGAGCAAACGGGGCTCGAAGTCGACAAAGTGATTCCCGTGACAAAGATACCCAAAACGACCAGCGGCAAAGTGCAGCGTGCGAAGTTGCTGCAAGCCTATTTCGATGGGGAATTCGATGCTGTGCTGAGCGAGCTTCATCCAGCGGATGTCGCGGCGGCTGAAACGGACGACGATCCGCTGATTGCGGAGCTGGAGTTGATTTGCCGAGAGTTTTCCAAGGACCGAAAGATTGGACCGGACGATAATCTGTTTGAAGTAGGCGTCAGCTCACTGACGCTGACCGAAATTGTTCTGGCGATCGATGAAAAGCACCCGGGCAAACTTGATATCAGCGATTTGTTCGATTACCCAACGGTCAGAGAGATCGCCGCCTTTATGAAGGAAAATTCATGACCTACGCACGTATTGCCGGAATTGGCAGCTTTCTTCCTGAAAAGGTCGTGACCAATAAGGACCTCGAAAAGATGATTGACACGTCTGACGAGTGGATCCAGGAGCGGACCGGAATCAAACGGCGCCATATTGCGTCTGAGGGTGAGACGACGTCCTCCATAGGGCTCGCAGCGGCCAGGCGGGCCATAGCCGACGCCGCAATCGAGCCGGGCGACATCGACCTCATCATTGTCGGAACAACAACACCGGACAAGATTTTTCCATCGACGGCCTGCATCATTCAGCGGCAATTGGGCGTCCGGGGTTGCCCTGCGTTTGATGTCCAGGCGGTCTGCAGTGGGTTCATCTATGCGCTCGATTTGGCAAATCGCTTCATCAAGACGGGCGGTGCCAGAACAGCGCTCGTTATCGGCGCGGAGACATTGTCCCGCATCACGAACTGGGACGATCGCGGTACCGCTGTGCTATTCGGCGATGGCGCCGGTTGCGTTGTCCTTCAAGCGAGTGATAAGCCGGGCATTGTTTCGACACACATTCATGCGGATGGCGAATACGAGGAGCTGCTGCAGGTCCGATATGGCGTGTCGGTCGGCTACGATAAGACGCAGGCGGGTCAGGCCTTCATTGAAATGAACGGCAATGCGGTCTTCAAGCGCGCAGTAGAAACCTTCGACAAGATAGCTCGGGAGACGATGGCCGATCTGGACGGTGCTGTCGGCGATATCGACTGGTTTGTGCCCCATCAGGCCAATATGCGAATCATCACAGCGGCGGCCAAAAAATTGGGGATGCCAATGGAGCGTGTCATTGCCACCGTCGACGAGCATGCCAACACCTCCAGCGCCTCAATTCCTCTGGCGCTTGATCAAGCGGTTCGAGACGGACGGATAAAACGCGGTGACACAGTGATGTTCGCTGCGTTTGGTGCTGGCTTTACCTGGGGTTCCGCGGTGGTGAAATACTGATAATAAAAACCACAATCTATACATCGAAAGGAGATTAAAAAAGATCTTTAAAGTTATGATCCAGTAAATAAAACGCTTCAAAAAATGTTGCCAAACGGGCGCCATTGTTGCGGGACCGCAAGGCGGCTTTCGAGAGGCCGGGATGGTTATTGGCATTCTTGGCGCGGCTGCATCACTGGAAGCGGCCGTTTTTGTGCCCGAATCGGTCAGAACGGCCAGAAATTGACATAAGGTCCGGAAAAATTCTCTTTGGCGCAAAAATTGTGTGAGCCAATTCACATTTCGGAGCAGAGTCCTGTCTCTATACTGCGACATACCCACTGTCTCCGAACAGAGACAGGTAAACCACGGATCAGACCACGGATCAAACGATGGACAAAGATTACGACGACATGCCGCTTTCACAATCGAATGTTTCCCTGAAACTCGCGGATATTCAGAAGCGTTGTTCGAGGCTCATGGACGACCCCGAAGAATTTGGCAGTTTGACGCTCGAGGAACCGGCGCTCGAGCCTGACCAGAATAATCCCTATAACCGCGGCTAGCGTTGCTGCGACGTGCGCATCGCGTCGCGATGCAGGCGGCGCATCAATATCAATCGCCATATCCAGATCACGATGATCAATGTCGCGGCGATAGGCAACGCGGCCACCGGACTCTGCAATACCAGGAAGTCATACAACCCGTGCAGCAGTGCCGATAGCAAAAAGCCCAAAGTTACGGCCCGCCTGATCGGTTTCTGATCGAGATGTGCCTGTGTTATCCAGTGCGCCCATATCGAGGCAAACAGGATATGAATGACAGGGCTCGCGAATCCCCGCGCGGCGGACTCCAGGGGTGTCAGGTAATCAAGGTAGTAGACATTCTCTGCCGCAGCGAATCCGAGGCCAAGAAATGACGCGTAGATGATGCCGTCCAGCGGCTCATCAAGGGACTTAAAGCGCAGCACGAAAATCAGGAACGGCAGCAGCTTGGCCAATTCCTCAATGGGCCCGATCACTAACAGGGCGTAGGCCAGCAGGCCCAGTGGATTTTCGGAGGCCAGAGCGACGGCGTCGTATCGCAAGCCCAGTGGCTCGAGCCCAAGGTACATCCATTTCGAGATTATGGCCGCGCCGAGGCCGAGACCGAAGCAAAGCGCGAGATTCAATGGCGGCTCAGGCAGGTACCGGTCTTTGTGGTAGTGATAGCCGGCCCAAAAAATGGCCGGAATGGCGACAGGTACGACGACTAAGAATTGTTGCATCGGAACATTATCCCGCTATGCTTCGGCATCGTCCTCGGGATAGATCACAGACCACACATAATGATTCCGCAACCGCTTCCGCCTAAAAGTGCATATGAGACCCTATTTCAGGTTTGCGCCTACTTCGTGAGTCCCGCCTCTGAGTAATACATTCCTTTACGTAGTCGCCGTCCTGATCTGGGGCTCGACGTGGTTGGCGATCGAATTCCAGCTGGGCGTCGTTGAACCCGAGGTTTCGATTGTTTATCGCTACGCGGCAGCCAGCGGAATCTTATTTATTTGGTGTCGAATCAAAGGATTAGATCTGCGATTTAATCTAATTTCTCACCGCTGGTTTGCCCTGATGGGCCTGCTGATGTTCTGCCTTAATTACATACTCGCGTATCGGGCCCAGATCTACATAACCTCAGCCCTGTCGGCGATCGCGTTTTCGGCGATGTTGTGGATGAACATCATAAACTCGCGGCTGTTTTTTGGCGCGCGGGTTGGGGGCCGTATTTATTTCGGCGCCTTTCTCGGTATCGCTGGAATCGTGGTGCTATTCGGCCCCCAGGTCGACGAGGTTTCGCTGTCTGACGGGGTCTTTTACGGTTCTATGTTGGCGGTCATCGGCGCGTTGATGGCTTCATTTGGCAACATGGCTTCCCAGGCGGCGCAGAAGGCGAAATTACCTGTTGTCCAGTCGAACGCCTGGAGCATGCTGTACGGTGGCCTGATGACCTTTATGGTGGCGCTTGTAGAGGGCCGCGAATTCACCTTCGACCCATCTGTCGGGTATGTTATTTCGTTGGCCTATTTGGCGGTCTTCGGTTCGGTTATCGCCTTTGGAGCCTACCTGACCTTGCTCGGCCGGATCGGTGCTCACAGGGCAGGGTATGCGAGCGTCATGTTCCCGGTAGTGGCACTGATTTTGTCGATGATGTTTGAGGGTCTGGCGCTCGATATGTCCATTGTTTCCGGTTTTGCGCTGGTGTTGACCGGCAATTTGCTGGTTCTGACTCGGGGTCCCAAGACCTACTGAACGGATGTACTGCTGGTCGCCCTTTGAGGGCCTAAATCCGGTCCCGCTCGATTCTTTGAGTGGCCGTCAAAACGGAAACTTCGGCCCGTCTGGTCACCCGTCGGCGGGCCTGAAATAACCAGACCGATCGGCCAATACTGGCAAAGCCCAAGAGCAGGTAGGCAAGGACGACGCGAAAATCCGGCCGCCCCATCAATCCGAAAACCAATAGAAGTATTCCCATCAGCAGCCATGCGTGGGGGATCCGCCTGTAGATTTGATCGGGTAACAACATGGAGCCACTTCGCTATTTCGCCACCGGACCTTCGATACTGCTGTTAAGACGGCAATTAGTACCGTGTGTGGCGCACAAAAATGGAAATAAATTGGCCTCGGCGGGGTGGGCGCAGGGACAGGATTAATCGTCCACGCGCACAGGGCCGTTAAGCAGAGCCTCTTTTACGAGTTGCAAAATTAACTTAACTTCCTTGGCACTGATATCAAATATGGGCGTAAATCGCAGCGAATGTTTGCCGCCATGAATGACTCCAAGACCCTTCCTGCGCAGGTAGTCTTCAGTGCTGTTTGCGCCGTAGGTTTTATATCGTGAATCGAGCTTACAGCTCACCAGCAATCCAGTGCCCTGAGCGCTCGTGATTCTACCATTGGTTTCCTCGACCAACGCGGCCATACCTTGGCGCAGCTCGAGACCCCGGGCCCGGATGTTCTCGCGTCGCGCGGTCGTAATAGAATCGAGAACTGCGATCGCAACGTCCAGCGCGCGCGGATTCGTGGTCATCGTGTTGCCGTACAGTCCTTGTTGGTAGGTATTTGCAGCCCGCTCTGAAAGAGCAAGTACCGATAAAGGGTATTGCCCCGCATTCAACGATTTCGAATAGGACTCGATATCCGGCGCATCGAGGTCCTGGAAGCCCGGGTAATCAACGATCGATAGCACGCCATGAGCGCGAAGTCCGGCCTGAATCGAATCAACCACCAACATCGTGCCATGTTCCTTTGTCAGCTCTCTGGCGCGCGAATAGAACTCAGCGTCGATGGGCATACCAGGATTGCCTTCGCCCATCACAGGTTCCATGAAAAAGGCTTCGATAAAGACGCTGCTGTCTTGCGCATCCGCAAACACGGATTCAAGTGCTTCGATGTTATTCGGCTCTACCTTCAGCAGGTAATCATTTTCTCTAAACGATGCCAGGTGTTTTTTGTATTGCGCCGCACAGGAATCTGAGTAGTGGGCAGGTCGGTCGGTCCGACCATGAAAACTGCCCTGCAAGGTCAGTCCGCGAATCTCGAATCCCTCATATCGAGCACCCGGATCGGTCAGTTTACGAGAATTGATATCGGCTATTCGAGACGCGAGCGACATCGCCTCGGAACCGCTGTTCAAACATACGAAACTGTTGTACGGCGTGCCACCTGTGCGGGTATGCCCAACTTCGCGACGCAGACGATTGGTGAAATCCATCTGGTTAACGCTGGCCGTCATAATGTTCGCCATTACGTGCGGCTGATTCATCGCTTTCAGGACCAAGTCGGGCGCATGGCCAAGACCGAGCATGCCGTACCCGCCGCAGTCGTATATGACGGCGCCTTTCAGGCTGACTATCCAAGGCCCGGCAGCGCCTGTCGCAACGTAGGGATTGATGGCGTCTACAGCGTAGAAGTTCGTCAATCCAGCGTGCGCGGCGCTAATTTGCTCGCGCTCATCCAGCGCCAGAAAATCGGCGTGGGTTTTTTTCAATTCGAGAAAGCGCGCGTAGGCGCGCTCGATGGCGACGGAGAGTTCGTGATATCCGTCTTCAAGAAAGTCGAGTATGACTTCGTCTGAAAGTCCGCTGGTCAGGGCGGTACCGCCGAATTCCCTCATTTCGATGAGGCGGCCAAGGTGTAAATCAAACATGCGTGAGCCAATTGCTTGCGGCATTGACGTTTTCCTTCGAGCGTCCAATGGCGAACTATATCAAAGGTCGTGCTTTCGTTTCACTAGAAACAAGACGTCCGCGTGCAATAAAAATGTCCGGCGCTGGGAACACCGGCGGTGCAGGTCTGGCGCTTGGGGAAACTACCTAGGGCAGGGAACGATCCCTTTTGGGTTTTCGCGTCAGTTGGCGCTGTTCGGATTCATCGCGGGCGTGGTGCAACTTCTTTTGCAGTCTGCCGGCATGTGATGGTCCGAGATTACTAAACCGACTTCCAAGCATGCTGTAAGTCGCCTCGTCTACGTCATCCTGATTGTCGTGATAGTGTCGTTTGCTCACGTTACTCGTCTCAATTATCAGTTACGGATGTGCTCGCACCGCCGGTGCAAATTCGCTGTGAAAAATTAAATCCAAGTGGGGGGTGTCAAAGAAAAACTAGTGTGAACTCCCGGCAACCATATCGTCAGCTGAATCATCGAAATCGTAATAGTCGTCGAGATCCGCGAGGACTGATTGCAGGTACTTATCTTCTTTCGCCATTTCGATTCGACGCCAGGACGCAATGCCACTGGTGGAATCAAATTGTTCCTCGTCTGCGTCTACACCATTGTCCGCAATTTCGTCGAACAAAAGCTCATCATCGTCCATATCTATTTCCAGTGTTGATTCAAGGCCGCCATCGTCCCACGGCTCCAAAGCTTGTATTTCAGGTGGATTCGTCATGCCATCCTCCAGTCCGGCCAAGTACTTTGACGTAAAAGTAATGTTTTTGACTTTGATGTCAAGGATTTTTTTCACGAATAATCGAACATGTCCAATCCATTGATATTAAAGGAGATATTGTAGGTCGTAGGCGGCCACTCGGGACTGACGAGTGTCAAGAT
Organism: Woeseiaceae bacterium; assembly: GCA_022866645.1. GTDB lineage: Bacteria > Pseudomonadota > Gammaproteobacteria > Steroidobacterales > Woeseiaceae > UBA1847. The sequence continues at coordinate 14,736 of JALHUQ010000077.1, forward strand.
ACGAATGTTTCCGCGTCCGGAGTCGCGTGGCGCTGCAGGAACAATATTGGCGGCCGCAAGATCGCAATACGACTGTTGCATTGCCTGTCGCTATCAAGCATCCCGCAAAATAGAAAAAGCCTTCAGGCGGCGTCGCATGACTAACGGCTATAATAGCTGCATTACCCTGGACGCAATTCAAGGACATCGATCATGGCCGACGACCAAGCGATAGCTCAGGCTCGGATTAAGGACCTGTTGCGTACCGGTAATTCGGGAATCGAACTGGAGTCTCTGCTGGATTCAATGAATCCCGGCGATTTACTGAACGCCGTATTTCACCTGACGGCAGACGAACAGCGCGCGCTGCTCTCGATAATCTC
>JALHUQ010000078.1 GCA_022866645.1 Woeseiaceae bacterium
ATTCTATTCACGCGCAATTTCGAATCCGTCGAACAGATTATGGGTCTGGTCAGCGAGATTCGAGCGCTGCGCAGCCCCCCACTAATCATCGCGGTTGACCACGAAGGCGGTCGGGTACAGCGCTTTCGCAAAGGGTTTACGGTCATGCCGCCAATGCGCGATATCGGCAGGGAGTTTGATCGCGATCGGGAGTCGGGACTGACAGCCGCGCGGCAGGCAGGGTGGCTAATCGCGTCGGAACTACGTGCAGTGGGTATTGATTTGTGTTTTGCACCTTGCGTTGACCTTGATTGGGGAATCAGCGAAATCATTGGTAATCGCTCGTTCCACCGCCAGCCTGATGCGGTCAGCGAACTGGCGGATGCCTTCGCCCGTGGACTGCGCAGTGCGGGCATGGCGGCGGTGGCCAAGCATTTCCCCGGACATGGTGCGGTGGTCGCGGACTCGCATCTTCGGCTGCCAGTTGATCGGCGCGAGTACGGGCTGATCTTGGACGATATGCGACCTTATGAACGCATGATGAGCACAGGCGTAATTGCTGGCGTGATGCTGGCGCACATCGTGTATCAGGAAATTGATAATCTGCCTGCCGGATTTTCCGAATACTGGATACAGCGCGAATTGCGCTCACGACTTGGCTTTGGCGGGGCCGTTTTTTGCGACGACCTGAGCATGAAGGCGACAAGCAGCTATGGCACGATGCCGGAACGCGCACGTCTATCTCTGCAAGCGGGATGCGACATGATTTTAGTCTGCAATGATCGTGACCGGGCGCATCGCGCTGTCACAGCGTTGCATGACTACTCCAACCCTTTATCGCTGGTGCGCCTCGCAAGACTGCACGGTACGGGCCAGGTATTGCGTGAGTCTTTACTTGCGAGTGATGCGTGGCAGGAAGCGAACGCATTGTTCGAAAATTGGAGCGCGCGACCCGAACTGCAACTGGATGCCTGATATGAAATCCATAGATCGACAAATTCTCGAGCAGGTTATCGCCGCTACCTCTGAGGCAATGCTCGTCGTGCGTGTCGATCAGCCGGACTGGCCGGTGGTATTGGCGAATCCAGCGTTCGCGGCCATTACGAGTGGCGAGGTGTTGAAAAAACCGTTCGCTGACGTGATCGAAGATCTTGCCGGCCGGGAAATGGCGATTGAAGTGAGTGAGACCGTTCGTGCACAGGATGAAGCCAGTCTGCCAATAGAGTCAAATAGCCGTGAGTATCTACTGGCATTGCGTCCATTGAAGTTGCCGAACGAGGACACAGCCCGATTTTATGTCGCTTACTGGCGCAGCGGAACCGGTGCTGCTACGGCGGCAGGCGCGGAGTTGCATCACGCCCTGCTCAAGGCCAAACGACGAATCCGGGATCTGTCGCGTGACGATCCCGTCACCGGGTTGCTAAACAGACACGCTTTCGCGGACGTCTTTGAACACGACTGGGCGGTGGCGGCACGTGAGAGCGGAAAATTGTCACTGGTGACTTTCACACTCGAGAATTTTGATGCCTATCTGGAGGTCTTCGGCAAACACGCGACCGACTCCTGTTTGCGCAGAGTGGGGCAGGCGATTCGGCGTTGCCTGCGACGTGCCAGTGACGTGGTAGGGCGTCCCGATAGTCATCGCTTCGTCGTTCTATCACACGCGACCGATGAGGACGGTGTTCGCGATTTTGCCGGAAGAATTTCGGCCGCGGTTCGCGAACTCGGCCTGCATCACCCGCGCTCGAATTCGTCAAAATTTGTGACGGTTTCCTACGAGGTATCCGTAGTTGACATTGGTGCTGAAAAGCGCCGCGCGAGTGAATTCCTGAAGGATCTATTCGCCAAGTAACTCGGTTTCGCTCTCGAAATCGTCGCCGACAGCTCCGTTGGTCTCCGCGCGAGTAATCTTTGCCAGCACGCCGAATTTCGGATGATCGAAGTAGCGCAGTTCGCCGTTTCGAAATATGCGGTCTTCCTCGATGCGGTAGCGAACCGGATAATTCACCGCAATCTCATCATCGCGTCTCTCGTTGTAGGCGGCGTTAGGTGAGTCGGGGTATGAACGAAGTGCATTACCACGACGGTTATCTGGCGTGTTTTCGACAGGGGCATCCAGTTGTATATTGACGGCGAGGTGCAAATAGCGACTCAGATATAACTTGATTTCGCCCTGCAATCCCTCCGGCGGTGTCATGAAGGCGCTGAGCGGGCGAGCACCGGTTTCTTCATCGGGGTAGGTCGACTGAGTCCAGCCGAAATGCATCAGAGGCGTATATGCGTCGAGCCTATCCAGTCGTTCGATGATGTTGTCCAGGTCGAAATCCTCTTCGGGCATCATCGAAAACTCGAATCTTGCCGTGACATCCGCCGTTAATTCCTGCGCGGGCGGCTCGGCAACTTTCGGCATCGCGTTGTCCAGAACCCCGTTGAGGAGATCGTCATCGACCGGCATGTCGACCGGCGGCGGTTCATCAGCGACAAATATTTCGGACCCTGTCGAAATGTCTTGATCGTAAGAAAAGATAATGATTTCAACGCTATAGCGTGCGACCTCAGGCGGACCTTCCTGTTCGCGGCTGTCCTGGGCGAATGCCGCAGCCGTCATCAGTGGCAGCATCAATAGCGAAACTCGTTTTTTCATGCAGTGATCCATCCTGTTAGCTGTTTTTGACCGCGAGCTCACGTAAAAGGTTCTCGACCGCCCTGAATCGTTTTTCGACGTCGGACAGGTCTGCCGTGATCTGCAGGCGATGCGAACCTTGAAGTCGAAATTGACGGCTGTCATTTTGCACTAATTGCACGAGAGCGACAGGGTCAATATGGCTCTCAGCCGCGAATACCAAATAGCCGCCTTTGTCGGCAGCGTCAATTTTCTCTACGCCCAGGAGTCGCGCCGATTTCTTAATGGCGGCGATGCGGACAAGGTTTTTCGTCGCGCTGGGCAACAGGCCGAATCGATCGATAAGCTCGACCTGAAGCTCGCGCAGATCCTCCGCGTTCTCGGCCGCTGAAATACGCTTGTAAAGCATCAGGCGCAGGTGAACGTCGGGAACGTAGTCGTCGGGCAACAGCGCCGCTACATGCAGATTGATGTCAACGCCGGTATCGAGAGGGGCGTCCAGGTCGGGCTCTTTGCCAGCCTTTAGCGAGGCGACCGCACGCCCCAGCAGCTCGGTGTAAAGCGAAAAGCCGATTTCCTGTATTTGCCCACTCTGCGTTTCGCCCAGTAACTCGCCGGCACCTCGAATCTCAAGATCATGGGTCGCGAGCGTGAATCCTGCACCGAGGTCCTCAAGAGAATCGATCGCCTCGAGGCGTTTGACCGCATCGGCGGTCATTAGCGCCTTGGGTGGCGCAAAGAGGTAGGCAAAAGCGCGATGATGCGAGCGTCCGACCCGGCCGCGCAGCTGATGTAGCTGGGCGAGACCGAATCGATCGGCGCGATTGATAATGATCGTATTCGCCGTCGGTACGTCGAGGCCACTTTCGACGATCGTGGTACACAGCAATATGTTGAAGCGCCGATGATAAAAATCGAGCATGACTTGCTCGAGATCGCGCTCGCGCATTTGTCCATGACCAATGCGGATTTTCGCCTCGGGTACCAGCTTCTGCAGCTGTTGCTCAATGCGGCCGATATCCTCGACCCGGTTGTGAATGAAATACACCTGACCGCCGCGCTTGATCTCACGCAAACAGGCTTCGCGGATTACGACGTCGTTCCATTCCGATACGAAAGTCTTCACAGCAAGTCGGTCGGCCGGCGGAGTTGTAATCAGCGACATTTCCCGAATGCCACCAAAGGCCATGTTCAGCGTCCGCGGAATCGGCGTTGCCGTCAGTGTCAGGACATCAATATCGCTGCGCAGGGATTTGATGGCCTCTTTATGTCGCACGCCAAAGCGATGTTCCTCATCAACGATGATGAGCCCTATGTCATGAAAGTCTTTAGTGTGGCCCAACAGTCGGTGGGTGCCGATGACAACGTCGACGGATCCGGATCGCAGGCCTTTGGCGATCTCCTTGACTTCCTTGGCGGTCTGGAATCTTGACAACACTTCGACACGAATTGGCCAGTCGGCGAATCGATCCCGGAAAGTCTGCCCGTGCTGTTGTGCGAGCAGGGTAGTCGGTACCAGTACGGCGACCTGCTTGCCGCCATGAATCGCGGCGAACGTCGCGCGCAGGGCAACTTCTGTCTTGCCGAAACCGACATCTCCGCAAACCACGCGGTCCATCGGCCGATCGGATGCGAGGTCCGCCAGTACATCGTTGATGGTGTGCGCCTGATCTTCCGTGAGTTCGAACGGAAATCCGGATTCGAAGGAACGATACTCATTTTCCGGCCAATGAAAACTATGCCCCGGGCGCGCCGCGCGACGCGCATAGATATCGAGCAATTCCGCGGCGACGTCGCGTATTTTCTTGATGGCACGCTTGCGTGCCTTTTCCCACTGGTCGCTACCCAATCGGTGCAATGGCGCGTTTTCGGGCGACGCGCCGGTATACCGCGATATCATTTCCAGCGCGTGGACCGGTACATACAATTTGTCGCCGTCGGCATATTGCAGATGCAGGAATTCGGCCTTGATTCCACCGACCTCCAGAGTAATCAGCCCAAGATAGCGTCCAACTCCGTACTCGGCGTGCACGACCGGCGAGCCCGCGTCGAGGTCGTTGAGCTGGCGAATAATGGTTTCCGGATCTCGATCGTTGCGACGCTTACGACGGTGCGCTTTGGTGCGCTCTCCAAACAGCTGCTGTTCGCTGACGATCGCGACGTTCGCGCCGGGCAGCAGCACGCCGTTATCCACGGGTGCGATAGTGACGCCGATGCGATGGCTGTCCTCACGGAACTGGCGCCAGCCGTCAACACGTGCGAGGTCGAGACCACGCCCGGCCAAAAGCTCGTGTAATTGCTCGCGGCGACCCGGCGAATCGGTGCTGAAGAGGACGCGACCGTCAAACGTCTGCAGGAACTGAGCCAGGGCCGCTGCTGCGTCCTCGTACCGCGATTCGATTTTCATCGCAGGGGGCAGCCGGGTGTCGTAGTTGATCGCGTTGCCGCTGAGCGACTGGGCGGAATATCGGATACGCGAAAATGCCTTCAGGCGTGACGAAATCCTCTCCGGGCTGATGAAGGTTTCTTCCACCGTCAGAACCGGACGCTCCGGGTCCAGGCTGCACATGGCGTATCGCTCCCGCGCCTCGTCCCAGAACAGTTGCAGCAGTGAATCCAGTGAGTCCGGCGCAAGAACAACGCAGTTGCCCGGCAGATAGTCTGCGAACGAGGCCGTCGTGTCGAAGAACAGCGGCAGGTAATACTCGATGCCACCGTGCGCGATACCTTCTGACACCTCTCGATAGACACGAGACTTGCCAGGTTGGCCTTCAAAGCGTTCGCGGTAGCTGTGACGAAATGCTGCAATAGCATCGGCGTCAAGCGGTACTTCTCTTGCCGGTAGTATGCGAATGCTGTCGACTTTTTCACCCGAGAGCTGGTTTTCCGGTGAGAAGTAACGCAGCGATTCGATCTCGTCGTCAAAGAAATCTATGCGAACCGGCTCGTCGGTGCCCATAGCAAAAATATCAATCAAGGAGCCTCTGACGGCGAATTCGCCATGCTCGGAAACTTGCGGGACGCGCAAGTAACCCGCCTCGATCAGGGACCTCGTGAATTCGTCACGCGGCAATAGCTGGCCGGCGTTGAGCGCAAGTGAGCGAGCGGCAACGTAATCGAGGGGTGGCAGACGCTGGTGCAATATGCCGATGGTAGCGATGACGACACCGCCGACCATCCTGGGCAGCGCTGCGAGCACACGCAGCCGCTCAGAAATGATGTCCTGGTGGGGTGAGAAACTGTCCCACGGCAGTGTTTCCCACTCGACGAAATGTTCGACCGGAATGGCGTTGTCGGTGAAGAAACGAACTTCGGCCTCGAGTTGATCCGCGTGCCGCGGATCTTCTGCCAACAGGAGCAGCGGACGCCGACTATTGGCGGCAAGATGCTGCGCAAGTTCGGCGGCCGCCAGGGACCCACTGGCACCGATCAGGCGACCCCAGGCGAGGTCGGCGCCAGCCTGAGGTAGCTGCAGTTTGCTGGAAATGAGCAGGGTATCGATCAACGCGGTATTCGGTCAGATTTGGGTTGCGGGACGGGATTATTACACAGTCACAAAAAAGCCCGGGTCGGAAACGACCTGGGCATCAAAAAGCCCGGGTCGTTTCCGACCCGGGCTTCACAAACAGGCTGGTCTTCTTGGACTAACGCTTTACGACAGCGTGGATCACCTTGTCATACTCGAAAAATACCACGAAGCCCGAATACTCCCAACGTGTGATCGGCGGTTCGCCGACGGGTGCCGTTACCGAGCTTGGGCTGCCGAATTTGGATTCAACGCTCGCCTGCGTCATGCCACGAGTCGGACGTCCAGAGTCTGACCCTGCCGTCACGCCGTCCATATTGACGGTCTCAGCACTGGCCATTGCGCCAAAGGCGAAGAGCAAAGCGATTGCGGAAACGATTCGCAGATTGGTCATTGATGCTACTCCCATAGGTGGTCGCAGAACTATATCACTGCTGGCTCCGTTACCCCATGCGAACTGCGTCACAAGTCGTTGAATGTGGTTTAATGCGAGCCGATGCTAAATCCAGTCGAACTCTTCATTGGGCTGCGCTATTTGAGGGCCAAACGGCGTACCCGATTCGTATCCTTTATCACGCTCATATCCCTGCTCGGGATATCGCTGGGCGTGGCTGCTCTCATCGTCATTTTATCGGTGATGAACGGTTTTGAAGGCGAATTGCGCAATCGTTTGCTGAGTATGTCCGCGCACGGGTCGGTGGCGGCAGCCGATGGTACTACCGAGCAGTGGGAGTCCCTGATCGAGAAGGTTCAGGCTGAGCCCGGCGTCAGGGCGGCAGCTCCTCTGATACAAATGGAAGGCATGATTCAGTCCGGTAAGGACCTCGTAGCCGTCATGGTTCACGGCGTGGAACCAGGCTATGAGCGAGCGCTGTCGGGCGACATGATTAATATGGTCGACGGCAGCCTCGACGTTTTGCAGGCGGGTGAGCGCAGCATCATTCTTGGACGCATGCTCGCCTACGACCTGGGTGCTCATGTCGGCGATGCGGTCGTGCTGCTGGTGCCAAAACCGGTCGGTGACGGAACCTTGCAGCCGGTGCTCGAGCGATTCATCACGCGCGGCACGTTTGAAGCGGGACTGCAGGACCACGACGCGGTGCTGGCGCTGGTCCATGTCGACGACGTTGCGTCAATTCTCGGTCTCGGTGCCGCGGTCAACTCAGTGCGGTTCCGGGCGAATGATGTGATGGCTGCGCCGGCGATTGCCAGGTCGCTACAAGCCAAACTGGGGAATGACTACACGAGCAGTGACTGGACGATCGAGAACGGCAGCTATTTCCGGGCGATTCGGCTGGAGAAAACGATGATGTCGCTGATCCTGTCGCTCATCATTGGTGTTGCCGCATTTAATATCGTCGCCAGCCTCGTCATGGTCGTTACAGACAAGACGACCGATATAGCCGTGCTTCGCACACTGGGCATGGGGCCTGCGGGCGTCGTAAAAGTGTTTTTCGTTCAGGGTGCCGTTATTGGCTGGGCAGGAGTGGCGATCGGTGTTTTTCTGGGCGTCGTTCTGGCGATCAATGTACCGACACTGGTGCCGATACTGGAGCAGTTTTTTGGTTTCCAGATCATGCCGGGCGACGTCTATTACGTGACGAATATTCCATCCGAGCTCGAATCACAGGATGTTCTGGTTATCGCAATCTCTGCATTCGTCCTGACATCACTCGCAACGCTGTATCCGGCGAGACGCGCTGCGCTGGTTAACCCCGCCGCCGCGTTGCGCTACGAGTAGGTCCAATGGGCAGCAGCTACGAATATTGGATTGGCACTCGCTACGTGCGTTCACGCAGCAGTAACGGCTTTGTGTCTTTGATCTCTGCAATTTCGATGTTGGGCATCGCTATCGCTGTGACGGTATTGATTGTCGTAATGTCCGTCGTCAACGGTTTCGAGCGGGAACTAAAAGATCGGCTATTGGCGATGACCGCCCATGCCGTCATTGAGGGGGTCGACGGCGAGTTGG
>JALHUQ010000079.1 GCA_022866645.1 Woeseiaceae bacterium
ACAATCAGTCTGATGCCAAACAATCGCTTGCTGGCCAAGCTTCGTCGCAAAGATCACGACCACCTGCTCGCCGCTGGCGATGAGGTCGATCTGTGCATTGGTGACGTGCTCTGGGAGCCGCACACGCGCATTCGCCACGTCTATTTTCCGCTCGGTGGTTTCGTTTCCCAACTGGTGCCTGTCGAGTCCAAAGATAACCTGGAACTGGCGCTGGTCGGCAATGAGGGCATGCTGGGCATACCGCTGGTCCTCGGCGTCAACACCTCGACGTTGCAAGCGCTGGTACAGGGATCTGGCCCCGCGCTTCGAATCAGTGCTGCATCGTTTCGTCGTGAACTCGAACAGCTCCCAGGGCTCCGGCAACATTTGAACCGCTATATCTGTGTGTGGCAGGCGCAGCTCGCGTTGACAGCGGCTTGTATCAGCTTCCACTCGCTGGACCTGCGACTCGCCCTCTGGTTGCTCATGACACATGACCGGGCAGGCTCAGACACCCTTCATCTCACCCACAAGTTCCTGGCGCAAATGCTCGGTGTTCGTCGCGTGGGCATAACGAATGCCGCGGGGGTTCTGCAAAAGCAAAAGTTACTGAGCTATAGCCGGGGTGAAATCACGATACTGAATCGTGCGGGCCTGGAGAAGGCGGCCTGCAGTTGCTATCAGGTATCGAAAAACACTTACGAAAACGTGCTTGAATAACCGATTCGGCTCGCGTTGTTGGACTCGCAACCAACCCACCTTCGTATTCCCAATCACGCTCGGCTGCCAAGATGGACGAGCGACCGAAGCGGCGCGCAGCCTCTTCCAATTCACGACTGACCACCAGGCATTCAGTAGGATGGGGAAGCGTCCTTTGGTGCGTGGATTGCCATGACCATTGGAGGTACATATCTGCAGCTCCGGATTTTCTACCAGCGCCGAATTCAAGTTTGTCACATAAGCGGCATGATGATGCAGCATCATGGTCTTCGCATCGATGAATGGCTCGAGTGCAGCGAAATCGTAGGGCAACTGCGGAACCGTGTGCTTTGCCGATGGCATTTTTAGGCCGAGATCGTTTTTGATTGCGTGACGCGTTGCAGTCGTTGTGTCTTACGCCTTGGTACAGCCAAGATCAGGCTGCCCGGAAAAGTGCCCCGGACCATTCGGCCCGGAGACAAAAAGCCCGCACTCTATTAACGTTTTACAACCATGCAGCCGTGACTAGCGGCTCGTGCGTCATTCTATACGGCTTGCTGGCTGCCAATCATCGCGGCGCCGGATGCCTGTGCAAGGCCAATACTCAGTAGCGAGAGTAAAACCAGTCATACGACGAAATTTCGTAACATTATTGAGCGTATTAAAGTGTCCCGTTGCTTTACTTGATCAGATTGAGTATTCGGTGCACGGCACCACTTGAGGGCCCACTCTATTCACCACGAAACTCGTGGTCTGTTCGCTGCCGTACAGACCATTTGCCGAATTGGCAATAAGCTCCGTTCTTTCAGGAGCCGAAAAAATGTCAGCAGCGCAGCGCAATCTGGTGCAAACACATGCCAGCGACGTCACAACCCGAAGTCCGACGCAATTGGGCCAGTTCGCCGTCGCCGAGGAGCTATCCCGCGCGATGGACACCAGTAGACGGCAGCTTGAGGCAGCGATGCGAAGAAACGACGAACTGCTCCGACTTCGTTCCATGCTCAATCAAAAAGTGTCTACGCTTGAGCTTGCACTGGCGAAAGCACATCAGTTTACACACTACGATGAGCTTACCGGATTGCCCAACCGTCGACTGCTGCTCGATCGATTCATTCAGGCATCTGCTCTTGCTAACCGGCAACGCAATTTTCTGGCACTACTGTATTTTGATTTGAACGATTTCAAGGGCGTCAATGACAAGCTCGGACACGAAGCTGGAGACAAGCTGTTGCAGCTGGTGGCCACTCGCCTGTCAACTTCGATTCGGCAATCCGACACCGCCTGCCGTTACGGAGGAGACGAATTCGTGGTCCTGTTAACGGCAATTGACAATCGCGAGCACGCTGTCGCGGTACGGCAAAACATTCGAGCCTGCCTTGCCCCTCTTTTTGAAAATAGCGGCTATTCGATCCGACTGACCGTGAGCGATGGTCTAGCCATCTACCCCGAGGATGCGCAACGCTTCACTGATCTTTTGCGGCTGGCAGATCGTTCGATGTTCAGCAACAAGAGTGGCAGTCGAGGTCGGGCTGCCGGCGAGTACAAATCGAGTATCTGGTCGCATGGCGCAAGGAAAGTATCGTGTTTCGGCCAATAAATCGTATTTTTTTCTAAACCAACCCAGGAGAACCAAACGAAAAAGGTACTGCCCTATCCCGCGCGGACTGTCGTGCGGCCTCATTCGCCTTGCTGTCTTTGCCCATGAACGATCCGAGCAATCCAAGCGTTGGTGAATGATCGCAGACGACCTTGAGACTGGTAGTGCAGCGCCGAGAAAGAGGTTTATGAGAGTAACCGCCGCCAGGTACCTGGACAGGTCGGACTGGACGCGTCGTGCGATCGCAACGATACGACAGCGACCGGCCGGCGATCCGACGGCGCGGCGCTGAACTGCAGTTG
>JALHUQ010000080.1 GCA_022866645.1 Woeseiaceae bacterium
CCAAGAACATGCTGCTCTCTTGCGGACAGTCCTTGATCGGGAGTGGTTGGCACGTAGGTGCCATGCAAGACGGTCGGCTCACTTGGCTTCTGGGTAAATTGGTAGTCGCCGATGCTCACGGGGAAGTCCATTCCGAATGAATGCATCAATCGCGGTTTCGGAATCGAGATATGGTTGAAACCAAGATTGGCCAGCGCCTGCCAGTTTCGAATCGCGACGTTGATATAGACCAGTGGAACCTTGGTCGCATAGGCCATCGCTTCGGCCTGCTCCTGTGGCAGCTCCGAACAAATGTGTGGAACAAGGCTGTTGTAACAGGCCAGCACGACGTGCTTGCCGCGCACACGAGAGACGTCGCCGCCCCTTACATAGGTCACATCAACCGTCTTTTGATCCGCCGTATGACGCACGTCTACCGCTGTACTGTTGAGCCGGACTCGAACATTCGAACCTGTTCTGTCCAGAGCAGCATAGTTCGCGGGCGTTGACACCAGATCTTCCATTGAGTTGCCGGGCAGTGCATCGGGAACCAGATGTCGAACGATGGCGCGAGCGATACCGGCGTTGCCGTCAGGAAAATGAAAGATATACGGATCGTCCGCATCGTGTCCGGTGGCCGGTAACTCACCCAGCGCAAGACCTCGCGTGCCTGGCATTTCAGAGCGATAGGCCTCCAACGCTGATAGCGCATCCCAACCGACGCCCCAGAGGCCACGAATGGTGTCGCGATACAGGTAATAGACCTCTTCGGGCACGGCGACATTTTTGAGCAAGTAGTCCCTGTAGCTCGTGCGACGCAATCGATCGATCTTGGCATCTCTACTCGTGCCTGCAAGATAATCTTTGTCGCTATTGATCAGATCGATCAGGGCGGCGTAGACGTCGCTATCGAGGGGATACGCTTTTAAGATTTCCTCAAACCCGGCTTTTGGTGGCGAGCCATAGTAACCACCGAACTCCGGTGCTGTTACATCCCGTCCATACTCGTCCGCACTGAAATATATTCCCCCACTCATTTTGCGGTCGCTGAAAAAACGTCGATCAAAATAGTCGTAAAAACGCTCTGTATTGATTCCGACGTCAATCAACAATTGCCGCGCGGCGGCCGAGTAGCTGCTGGGGGTGTCGATGGACTGACTCCCGCCGTACCCGATCAAGCTGCGTCCGTCGACCTCAAACTCATTGCGTTTGGCGTGACCACCGAAGTCATCGTGGTTGTCCAGAATCAAAATTCTCGCGCCCTCGCCGCGCCGTTGCCGGTAGTAGAACGCTGCCGCCAGTCCGGACAGACCGCCGCCCACAACAATGAGATCGTAGACTGAGTCGGTCTGAGATTTGGGTATCGGATATCTGGCACCACCCAGCGACAACGCGTGCGCCACTTCGAACGACCCGATGTGTGAACCGCGCAGGCCGGTCAGGCCCGGTGGATACGCCGCAGGTGATGGTGATGCGGCCAGAATATCAAGCGGGCTAAGTGTCGATCCGGCCACGGCCCCGAGCGCGACGCCATTTAGAAAATCTCGTCGGGAAATTTGCAGCTTCATCGCCATAAGTGCTTGACGCTCCTGATGCTATTTTCCAGGATCTATAGAGGGCTCAGAGCCCTCTTGGGGCCTGATCGAAATGTTCAAATCCTTGCTCATCTTAATCACTACATTCTCAGCGCCATTGGCTGCGATGTTCGTCACCCGCTGGACTTCACTGTATCCCCGAGCAAGATAGAGCGGCTCTCCCGGGACAGTGGAGCCGAGTTCGATGCTACGAAATCCAGCCTCGCGCGCCGCCCTCTCGCCTAGATCCAGCAACAGGGATCCGATACCGCGGCGTACCCACGCAGGGTGAGTGTACATTGCCCGGATGCGTGCGGCGTCAACTGCCGGATCGCTGAAAGAGTCATCCCGACCCACGGTATGATCGCCGCCGTAAAGCGTCTTTCGTTTTCCCCAGCCCCCACAACCGACCAGAATCTTTTCACTGTTTTGAATGGTCTCGATCAGGAAATACGTTTCGTCCTCTATCAGGCTGTTGTCGACACCCATGCACTCCTGCGCTGCGACCACTTCCTCCGCAGACAAAAAGGCTTTCATATTCTCGGCGATCGAAAGTTGCATGAGTTCCCTGATTGCAGGAACGTCCGCCGGTCGCGCCAAACGATGTGTTAATTCAATCAATCAGTTCTGCCAGCCGTGTCATGTAATCTCGTGTAAGCCAGCGACGGCGTCCGCGACCAGTTTTGCTCTCGAATGTGTGTACCGATGCGTCGAATTGGCACAAACGTTTTCCGGTTTGCTATGCGAGACGAATTACCTATTATAGTGTGAATAGGTCTCGACCATGAGATCGGATGCGGGGATGCAATGAACGGCAAGACCAGAACGTGAACAACGACGCTAGCGGGCTGGACGAAGCGCGGGCGACGTTTGAACGTGCCGTCGAGTTTCTGCGTGCGGGCGATGCGCCCATGACCGAAAGAATTGCGCGCGCTGCCTTGCATGACTATCCCGGTGAAGCCAATTTTCTCGCCTTGGTCGGTGCGGCACTGACGCGTCAGGGGAAGGCGGTTGAAGCCGTCGACTACCTGCAGCGCGCCGTTGATGCTGAGCCCGACTATGCGAAAGGACATGAACAACTTGGGGAGGCGCTGATAGCCGCTGGTCGTGCCGAAGAGGGCATCGAGTCTTTGCGGCGTGCGCTGGACCTGAATCCGGCGTTCGATGCCGCGCAGTTCAAGCTCGGGCAGGTATTACTGCGCCTGGGTCGTGAAGAAGAGGCGCAAGAGGTTCTTGAGGCCTTCATACAGCAGGAACCGCACCGGCAGCGCCTTGCCGAAGCCGCTGAACTGCAACGCTGGGGCAAGTACAAAGAGGCCGAGGCGCTCTACCGGGAGATATTGCGGGAAGACACGCAGAACGTAACCGCCATGCGCCTGCTTGCTCTGCTGGCGGCCAAACTGGAGCACCATCGCGACGCCGTCGTATTGCTCAAGCAGGTAATCGCCCTGGCGCCGGACTACCACGCCGCTCGGCTTGATCTCGGCCAGGCGCAGATCGAAATGAATGATCTTGAGGACGCGATCGCGACTCTGGAAGAGTTGATCAGGCTTGAGCCAGGCAACTACGGTGCCCATGTCGGCCTCGCCAATGCGCTGGCGCGATCGAGCAAGACCGAGGCGGCCGTCGGCGCCTACGAAAAAGCGATCGAATTGCGGCCCGAAGTTGCTGGGGCCTTTCTTGGCCTTGGCAATGTTCTTAAAACGCTGGGAAGCCAGGCTGAAGCCATCGCCGCTTATCGTAAGGGAATCGCGATCCGGCCGGAATTCTCAGAGTTATACTGGAGTCTGTCCAACCTGAAGACCTTTCGCTTTGACGATGACGAGATCGTCACGATGCACTCATTGCTCGCGACCGATGGCCTGGGCGATGACGATACGGTTCACCTTTCGTTCGCCCTCGGCAAGGCCTACGAAGATGCGGGTGACTACGCCACAGCATTCGAATATTACGATCGGGGCAATCAATTGCGCCGTCAACAGGAAAGTTACGATCCGGTACATACAGAACAAATCGGCGAGCGCATCCGTGCTGTTTTTACGTCGGACTTTCTGGCGAAAGCCGATAACCTTGGACACCAGGATTGTCGACCGATCTTTATCGTAGGTCTGCCACGATCGGGATCGACCTTGCTGGAGCAGATACTCGCGAGTCATTCCATGGTCGAGGCGACGCATGAATTGCCGGAGGGGGGCCGTCTCATTCGCTCCATCGATCGACAGCAAAAGGCCAAAGGCGCCAGGTATCCCGAGGCCCTGCTTTCTTCGCCGGCGGATCTTTTCACCGAACTTGGGCAGCGCTATGACGACGAAACAAAACGCTATCGTTCTGGCGCGCCCTACTTCATTGACAAAATGCCAAACAACTTCGCGAGCCTTGGCCTTCTGGCTATGGCGCTGCCGAATGCCCGATTCATCAACGCGAAGCGCGATCCGCTGGACACCTGCCTGAGCTGTTACAAGCAGCTGTTTGCTCGCGGCCAGGCTTTTACCTACGACATGGAAGAGCTCGGCCTGTACTACCTTGAGTACCTGCGCATGATGGATCACTGGCATGCGGTGTTGCCGGAGCGCGTTCTCGACGTGCAATACGAGTCTGTCGTGGCGGACATCGAAACGCAGGTGGCCGCCATTCTTGAGCATTGCGGCCTGCCGTGGGACGACGCTTGCCTCGATTTTCACAATACGAAACGTGCGATTCGAACCGCGAGCTCCGAACAGGTTCGACAACCTATTTATAGAGACGCCGTAGCCTATGCCGAGCGCTTTGGCGAGGCATTGAATCCGCTTCGGGAGGTGCTCGGTCCGGCGTTGAGCGTACCGCCTACATGAAAATAGTATTGGCGTGTGTTCGTCGGCGAGATTATGCTTTCGCAACTGTATTTGGGGGAATTTGATGAGCAATGACGCGAACGAATGGAAGTTGGGTCCGGGTGGAAAACTCTCCCTGGCAATTTCACTAGCCCTGGGTACACAAGTACCGGTAGCACAGGCACAGGACGCGCTCGACGAAATCACCGTCACTGCCCGCAAACGCACGGAAAACCTGCAGGATATTCCCGCGTCCATACAGGCTATTTCAAACGAAACCATCGCACGCGCTGGCTTGCAGACGATGGACGATTTCGCTCGAAAAATCCCCAGCCTCTCTTACGTGGCGCGCGGCCCCGGTGCGAACAAGATTGTATTCCGCGGCGTAACTGGTGCCGGAACCGCATTTTTCACCGACTCGTCTGCCGCGGTGTACCTCGACGAGCAGCCTCTGACACAACCGTCACTAACGCCTGAGCCACGCCTTATCGATATTGCGCGTATCGAAGCTTTGAGCGGGCCGCAAGGAACGCTTTACGGTGGCAGCGCCCAATCGGGAACACTGCGTATCGTCACGAACAAACCGGATACCAGCAAATTCGAGTCGAATTTCTCGGCGAATGTACGCACCGGCAGCACGAGTGATCCTAGCTACGAAGTCAGCGGTGTATTGAACCTGCCACTGGTACAAGACAAGTTTGCGCTGCGCCTGGTCGGGTTCTCCGCAACGGATGGTGGCTTTATTGACAATGTGCTTGGCACGTCCCCCGGCGGCACTTTTGACAATGCCAGCGTGGTCGGAGAGAACATTGGGGGCAGGGCCGACTATCTTGGTGGCCGGGTCTCTGCCACCTGGCTCATGAATGACAACTGGTCCGCAACCGCGAGCATCGTACATCAAGACCTCGAATCAACCGGCAACACCGAGCATTCCCCTGAATCGGTGGGCGACCTGCAGCGGATCCGGTTCATCGACGAGTTCCGGGAGGACACCTGGACACAGTATGGCTTGACGATCGAAGGCGATCTCGGATTCGCACAGGTCGTTTCCGCGTCCTCCTACTTCACTCGCGACATTCTCTATACATTGGATAACACGGAGTACGCTGCGTATTTGAAGGGTTTCTATTACGGCACCTACTATGTTGCGTACGCGTTCGGGCCAGACCCGCGTGGCCTGGGATGGCTCAACCCGCAGGAAACGAAGCGGTTTTCACAGGAAATTCGCCTCTCGCATGAAGGTGAGAAACTGGCGTGGTTGGCTGGGCTGTATTACGAACGCTTCGACGATCATTGGGACTTCCAGTCACGCCTCGAGGACTACGAGAGCACGAACTCCTTCGCATACTGGTACGCCTACTACGGCGCCGTGCCAGGAACGAGCAATAACGCCTTCTACAACTCGAACAATCACACCAAGACAGAGCAGATTGCGGCGTTTGGTGAGATGACTTACACCGCGAGTGACAAGTGGGCGTTTACCGTCGGTGCGCGCTGGTTCGACCACGAGCGCGATCGGCGTTTTTTCGTGGCACGTCCACACAACCGGATTGAGCAGGATCTCAACCCGATCAAAAGCGAGTCAGACGTCACATATAAATTCAGCGCGAGCTACAAGATCGACGACGATAGGATGGTGTACGCACTGTATTCGGAGGGTTTTCGCAACGGTGGCCAGAATATCGCCCGGCCAGGTGCCGTGCTTCCGGTGAACTACGATCCGGATTTCCTGCAAAATTATGAGATCGGTTTGAAATCACAATGGGCGGACGGTCGCCTCAGGACGAATATTACGGCATTCCACATGGTGTGGTCGGATTACCAGATTGGCGTGTCCGATCCAGGGCCGTTGTTCGCTACCATGGTTGTCAATATTGGCGATGCGGAAATAGACGGTGTCGATCTGGATTTGAGCGCCTTGGTTGCTGATGGCCTTGAGTTTGAACTCAACGCGACATTCCTGAATGCTGAGACAACATCCGACAACGCCTTAATCGGCGTAAATTCCGGTGCACGATTGCCGATATCTCCGGAATTAAAGTTGTCGACCTCGCTGCAGTACACTTTCTCGAACGAGATGTTGGGTGGCAACCCGTATCTCCGACTGCAATACAGCTATTACGGCGACTCTCTGAATGCCGTCGAGTGCAATACCGTCGACTGTGACGACCCCATTGTCCAACCCGCCTACAGCATCGGCGACTTCAAGGTGGGAGTTGATGCGGATGGGTGGGAGGTCAGCTTGTACGTCAACAATCTCGGCGACGAACGGGCGAATCTTTACAACGTGCCGCCAGCGCCACCGGGAATTGTGCGGGTGAATCGGCCTCGTGAGTACGGTATCGGTTTTACCAAGCGCTGGGGTGACTAGTTCGTTACGACGATAGTCGTGCCGCCGATGAAGGCGGGAACAGCATCCAGTAATTCCTGGTAACTGATCATCGCGAGCCTGCGATCGAGCGCTTTCGGCGTTACGGTGTCCTCGTACCACAGCCATTGTACGGCCAGCGTGGTCGCGAGTTCTTCGTTGCTTTGTGCCGCGCTAAGCGCACGACCCAGCAAATAGGACTTCGCCTCTTCGAATTCAGCCAGCGTCGGTGGCTCATCAAGCAGTCGTTTAAGTTCGCTCTCCAGCAGTACCTTTAAGGCGTCAAGCTTGTCAGTATCGACGCCGATCGCCAGCGTCATCCACGCTTTACTGCCGTCAGATCGATACGAGCTATCGATGTAATAGGCCAGGCCGCGGTCGGAAATCGCCGCTCTGCCAAGACGGCCCTCGTAACCGTGACTGACGATGTACAGCAATAAACGCTGAGCATCCGCAGTACTCGTGTCCGGCGCAGCGGCCGGTACGATGTAACCCAGTTGCGCCTGCGCTATCGCTATGCCGAGATTTACACTGATGTCCTCCGCAGCAAAATTCACGCTCGACGGTGCCGGTCTCGATGCCACCTTCACGTTGCCAAATCTCTTCTCCAGCAGCGCAATCGTGTCGTCAAACTCGACATCGCCACTGACAACGATCAGTGCTGGCGCAGTCGTTGCCGCTGGCGGCAATTCACTGCCAGTAATAATTTCATCAAACACCTGCTCAAGCCGTGTCTCCGGATCCGTCGACGGGCTCAAGTCAAGTTCTGGCTTGTGCTTCGCACCCGCTAACAACGCGCGCGCTTTTGCAATGGTTTCTTCGAGTTCAGCAGGTCGTATCTGAAACTCCAGCGACGAAAATCCCTGCACCGGTTTATTCGCCGTCGCTTCATTCTGCGCAGAAGGAAGCACCACCTGAAGATAGGCGGACGGCGACAAATCGTTGCTCTGCACGATGACGGGGATGCCGCCGCTGAGTCTCGCCGTGACCGGCAACGGCAGTGGAACCGTGTCGAGCGCTTGCGGCTCGGTTACCGCGAGCGGCACTTTGATGTCAGACCCGGGTGGGAGCTGCGTTGCCGGCCCGCCGCTATGGGGCTCGTACCAGACAATGCTGCGCCGCTCTGGCAACAGGTAACGCATCAGAACTTTTCTGACATCCATTGCTGTCACCGCGGCGACCCGATCAGGCAACGCGAGCAAAGTGTCGAGAGCATGCAGTCCCTCGAAGTAGGCCAGTTGATGTGCCGCATCCTCAGTCGTTTCAACATCAAACATCAGTTGCTCGAGGACATCTTCAATGGCCATTGCCAGGCGCTTTTCGCTAACAGTTCGTCGCCTGAGTAACGCGATCCGTTTCTCAACTTCCTGCTCGACTTTAGTTTCGCTGACATCAGTATCTACAAAGCCGCCGATGACAAATACGTAGTCCTGGTCGCTGGGTGGGTACCAGGTGGTCACCATAGCCGCTGCACCATCCAGTGCCGCGCCCGTGCGAACGCTGGTGCCCCAGTCATTCTGCTTGAAATTGACGCCGGAGCTCGCCCCTAACAGCGACTGCGCGACAAGAAATGCAGCGTAATCAGGATCGTTGGCCGACGGTGCACGGTACGCAATCATGAACTGCCGTCGATCCGAACTTCCGTGCAGCAGTGCACGTCGTTCGCCCTGCTGCAGGGGCTCGAGCGTGTGCGGCCGCGCGGTCGGCTCTCGTTTTGGAAACTCGCCGAACAATTCAGTGATGCGCGATTGAGTCGCCGCACTATCTATGTCGCCGACTACAACCAGCACAGCGTTCGCTGGATGGTAGTGACGCTGGTAGAAATCAACGACATCCTCGTGTTGCAGATTCTCTATGTCGCTTTGCCAGCCGATGGTGTTGTTGCGGTACGGGTGCCCCAGAAAAGAGGTATAGACCACGGCGTCTACCAGCATCGAGGTGGGATCGTTCTCATACATGTGCATTTCGGCCAGAACAGCGCCACGTTCAGCGTCCATGTCGTCGGGCGAGATCGTGAGGCGCATCATGCGATCGGCCTCTATGCGCAGCAAAAGATCCAGTTGCTCTTTCGGCACGGTTGCAAAATAGGTTGTTTGATCTGTCCATGTATAGCCGTGCCACTCGCCACCGCGAGCGTAAATGGAGCTCGTCAAACCAGAATCAGGAAAATTCTCTGAATCTCGAAAAGCCATGTGTTCGAGAAAATGCGCGAGACCCGTTTTACCCGTGACCTCGTCGCGAGCGCCGACGCGATACAACATTTGCACACTGGCAACCGGAAAGTTTCTGTCTTCGAGAAGAATGACGGTAAGGCCATTGCTGAGACGTTCTACCGAGGCGTTCTGCAGATCCAGCGCAGCATTCACTGAGCTGGCAGCAAGCAGGCCGCTTGCGACAATTAGCCGCAGGGTTGTGACGGTAGATCTTGGTTCTTTCATGAAACGCTGACTCTGTTAAGCCTATGGCTTGCCTATGAAATCCAGCTTGCCGAGTTCGACGCCATTGTGTCTTAAAAGGTTGTAGGCGGTCGTTATGTGAAAATAGAAATTCGGTATCGCGAAACCCAACAGGTAGCTTTGGCCGGTGAATTGGACTTTAGTGCCTCGCAATGTCAGTTCGATCTCGTTTTTCTCGCTACCCTCGAACTGTTCTGGCTTGAGCGTTGCAAGAAAGTCCACGGTTTTTTGGATCCGTGCATGGACATCGGCAAAGGTTTCTTCGTCATCCGTCCACTTGGGAATATCAGCACCGCTCAAGCGTGCCGCGCAGCCTTTCGCAATGTCGGTCGCGACCTGAATCTGGAAGATAAAATGTCGCATATTGGGAAACAGGCGAGCCTGTAGCAGCGCAGAAGGCTCGATGTCATTGGCGGTTGCGTGGGCTTCGGCCTTGGCAACAATGGCGTCCAGATTGTTTAGCATGGGGACAAAACGACCGACACTTTGATCGTAGACTGAAATGCTCATGGCGCGTTTCTCCGACTGGAATACTGCGAGTTTAGGGTAGCGAATTGTACGAGTCAGGTCCTTAACTTTGGCTATTCATTTTTGAAATTGCTTGAGCTCTCGAGACAGCTCGCGTAGCAGGGCGGCGTGTGCGGCAATGCGGGTTTTGAGATCGGTGTCGCCGGCGGGGGTTTCAAATACAAGCACCGTGTGCGCGGCCGGGCCAACTAGCGTATGGCCATCGAGTACGATCTCTGCGGCACTCATCAACTCGTCGATTGAGCTGTCGATCACCGGGCCGATGATGCCGTTGCTGATGGGTTCATCAAAGCGGGTCACGCCGCTGGTTTTGAGCGGGATATGATTTTCCTGCAGTACCCGAACAGCCGTTGCAGCCAAGGGGTCATCCGCCCCCAATACGCCCTGCGAGTAGACGTAGCCGGCGCTGATGAGACTGTCTTCATGCAGGTCAATGCTCCAGGCTGGCGGGTAGCTCGCGGACTGCGCGAGCACGTAAGCGGTGATGGCAGCCGCTTCAGGACTGGAGGCCGCCGCGGCGCGCGCCTGCTCCGGGGTGTCGGGGTCGGACAGCAAGTGCGAGGAATCGCCTAC
>JALHUQ010000081.1 GCA_022866645.1 Woeseiaceae bacterium
TCCAGACGACCGGCGTCAAGCTGTCTGTATTCGCATTCCCAGCCAACAGCTTCGCTGGCTTCCTGCATCGCCTCGATGGCAGGGAAGTCCATCCTGATCGACTGCGCTGAAAAGTCTTGACTCGGTTGCGGGCTCGATTCCATCTAACTAAAGATACCCGAAAACGTTGAATATTTCGGCCGCTGCTGCATGTTTATTTTTGAATCCAAGACCGCTGGGCGATCGTTCCGCTCAGGGTCCGGGGCAGGACGATATAGCAGTCACTCGTAAACTCGAAAATTACTTTGCACGATGCCGACGCGCAAGGCTCGCGATGTGCTCTATGTCGGTTTGATGACTAACTGCAAGTCGCTCGATTTCGAGCCGGCCCACGCACATGGCCATCTGGTCTGATGACATCAGTTCAGAATTCTGCGCGCCTACGTGGTCTGCGAATTCGAATGGATGGAATACTCCGGGAGGTATATCTGTCCTGAACTCTGCACTGCCGGAAAATACAACAATGTTTTTGATAATTCCATTTGGCAAGAAATCAAGCAGCTCTCTAACGGCCCGCACATGCCTACTATTTTGAAGAATTGGATTCTGAAGTTTGAATCGAAATCGGTAGAGAACCTGAGTCCAGTTCTTACTCTTCGCGTTCGCAAATATCCAGCCACTGTAATGTTTAGTTTCAATCACAAATATTCCGAATCTCGATACCAGAATGTGATCAATCTGAGTCGTGCCATCCTCCATTCGCATGGTGACATGATTCATAAGGTGATAGTCCGGTGCACTAAAGTTTTCCTCCAGTATTTCGGACACTAGAGCCTCGCCGATATTCTGGACTCTTGAGAATTTTGGAGCCCTGCGTGGCGCACGAACCCAGCCGACGGTGGTGCCAATTGCCGTTGCGATCGATACCAAAACATAAAGTACGACCATGTCGTGCTGATCCAGGCCGCCGAGAAACGTCGACATCGGCTCGACCACGAAGTCGTCGAAAAGAATTAGAGCTCTATCGACTAGAGATTCGATATTCACAATGCCATACGCCTACGGAGTTGCTTCTTTGAGGAACCTAGATTATCGGCGTCAAAAAATTCTATCTATTCCGTATGCCTCAATCAGTTGTCAATTATTGGCAATCAATAATTCAGTGCGATATCAAAAATTACACTTCGTAGGAACGCTAACTATCTGTTTCTATGTTGCTTTTTCGCGGTGACATGAATAATTGGCGGAATTTAGCACCAGTTTCCTACCATATGAAGCTTTATGGCGCCCTTTAACACATTGACAAATATGCGAATTCACTAACCGTCAATATTCGCGCTTGTATACATTATGCGCATATGCGCCGAGGGCAGTCAGCACCGACGGGTACCGCTGGTGTTGTTGCAAAGCGAGGCCTGCGTCGATCCGGACTCTGGGCAAATAAGTGAGTTCGCAGTTGCCCATGCTGGCATTCACGTCGCGTGTAATGGCAGTTAGCACAATTCGATCTCCTGTTTGGTGGAGCCGAGGAGGATCGAACTCCCGACCTCCGCATTGCGAACGCGGCGCTCTCCCAGCTGAGCTACGGCCCCACGGATAAGACCTGACCTTCCGCCAATATCAAGCGATCCTTCTCTGAAACTGATTGGCAACCTGCTCATCGTTGGACCCCGCCAACACCGTTACTGCTTCCTGCACAACAATATTTCGCCGTCCTAGCTCTGCCAGCAGATGCTCATAACAGCCCGCAGTCGCGCCGAGATACTCCGGTGGACAAATTCCCTTTCGGGTGAACATGCCCGCCAGCACCTGACGCGCCACAATGGCACAGGTGTAGCCTGTGGTGCGTGCCATGGACGTCGTACCGGTCGCGGCATCGAAACGATCCAGCAAATAGAAATCGCGTCTTTCGTGCTTGCCATGATGTTGGCCAGTCATGATGATCTGCATGACCGTCAAGTCGGCTTCGTTCTCCGCCAAGCGCCATTGCTCAATCAGCAACCTGGACGTGACATCGATCGGCCTTACCTTCGTGCCATCCACGTCTATGTATTCGGTATTGAAGAAGCCACTATCGCGAAACACCCGCGCCAGATTAGCGTGGCCTGGATACCGCATGGTTTTTTCTTTCATAAACGGTATATCCAGGGTGCGCGCAAGACTGCGCAAGCCATCCGTGTTGAAAGCCTCCAAAGTACCCACTCCCTTGAAGTCAATCAGCTCGACGTCAGACAGCGCGGGACGCACAACCAGCTCACCGTGCTCAACGAAGCGCGCCGGACGGGTAAATTCCGCCATCACGTCGATAGGCGAAAATACAGCCTTGTATTCGTATGGCCAGGAGCGCACCGCAGGCAGTCCACCGACCAGGCAAAGGAAGGAATCCACCCTGTCCATTTCCCTATGTACGTGCCCGGCAATCACATTACTGAGGCCCGGAGCCACGCCACAATCCACAACCGCGGTAACGCCGCGCTGCTGCGCCAGACTGTCCAGATCAAACGGATCCTCGGCGAAAAAGGAAATGTCGACCACATTCTTGCCAGCTTCAATCACTCGCCTCAAGGTCTCGTAGCCTAAGTGGCCCGGCACCGCACTCACGACCAGATCAGCGTCGCCAATAGCGGCTTTCAGACCGGCATCGCCCGAAATATCCTGACAGGCTAGCTGCAGACGAGCCTGATCGCGCAGCCTCGCCAATGGCTCCTCGGAGCGATCAACGGCTTTCACAGACCATGTCTTTTCCGTGGCCAGATCTTTCGCAATTGCACCACCGACCAATCCACTGCCCAGCACCGTTACTCGCATGACGCTCTCCAGAACACACTTAGATAGGTTTGATATGTTCCGGATAAGGGCGATCCAGCGTAATGCGGAGTTGTACTTATCTTACTGATTTACCACAATAAACTTCACAATGTGGAATGTTTCGTTGGGTGTCGTCCCGAGTTTGGTTATGCTGCCTCACTCCACACCGACCGGACGCTTAAAATATGCTTATTCGAATCGCCCTGTGCATGACGTTGGCCCTCTGTCTGTTTGCGCCGGCACGCGCCAGCGAACTCGAGGGCGATCAACTGTATCGAGTATCGACAGTGCGCGCGGCTCCCGGATCGTTCCCGCAGCTGCTCGAACAAATAGCGTCGCTCAATACGTCGAAGCGCCCTCCACTCGTCATGCGTCACTCGCAGGGCGACCAATGGGACCTGCTGATCATCGAAGCGATCAAGCCTCCTGAAGCCATGATTGCCAGTTTTCTCGCACAACTGGATACGTTAATTGCTTTCGAAGAAGATCATTTCGCGTATGGGCCGCCCTGGGAAGCCGTGAAATCGGCCTACAACGACAATAGCTTCTATCACATCGAAATGTTCCAGGCCTTGGCGGGAAAAGCTGACGACCTGCTCGAGGAACGCCGCATGGAAAACGCCTACCTGAGCGCTACAGGCCTGACGCCCAACATGATCTTTCGGCGTGCCGCGGGATCTGACGTCGATATTTTTACGATCGGCTTTCACAAGGACATCGAGGCGTTCGCGGCGGCGTCCGACATAAGCGATGAAGACAAGGAAGCGGCCGCGATCGAGGCTGGCTTCAAGGCGCGCTCCGATATTTCCTTCTATCTGCGCACGCTGATTTCCAGCCATCACGATACCTTGGCCGTGAAGGCGAACTAGTCGTCATTACGGGATCCGGAATTACAACAAGACGACGCTCGCCAGACCGAGTACCAGCATGAATCCGCACATATCGGTTATGGTCGTTAAGAGCGGACCGGATGCGACCGCGGGGTCAACTTTAAGCCGCTTGAGCACCAGTGGCACCGCACCGCCGATGGATACTGCCACCACGGTATTGATGGAAAGTGCCGTTGCGACCACAAGGCTGAGCAATAAATCACCTTTCCATAGCCAGGCTGCCAGCCCGAGTAATATTCCGAGCGCCAGACCATTGATCGCGCCAACCACCATTTCCTTGCGCAATACTCGAAAGACGTCACGCGGAACGGCTGCCCCGAGCGTTAGTTCTCGCATACTGACCGCTACCGCCTGATTTCCAGAGCAACCGCTCATATCAGAAACGATCGGCAGAAAAACCGCCAATGCGATTACCGCGGTGAGTGTGTCTTCGTACATTGCGATAACGCTGGCAGCCATGATGTTCAGAACGATGTTCATACTCAGCCAGGCCAGACGTCGGCGAGATCGAATCCAAACCGGCATGCTACGCAACTCGTCGCCGCCCATGATGCCAGCGGCTTTCAGGCTGTCGGATTCCACCTTTTCAGTCAGAGCCTCCAGCACCGCTCGTCGACGAACGATGCCGCGCAGGTTGTAGCGGTCATCGACTACCGGGACAGCGGCGATATCATGTTCGTCAAAAAACTCCTCGAGCGCCTGCAAATCGGCGTTCGTTGTTACGGTCAGTGCTGGCTTCGCGATAGTTCCGATCCTGATGTTCAGGTCACTGAAGACAAGGTCTCGAATACGAATGACGCCCTTCAATTTTTGTTTTCGAACGACGACATAAATGTAATGGACGGTAAGGAATCCGTAGTCGCCCTCCTTCGACGTCAGGTCTTCTAAAACCTCACGTACCGTTGCGCTCATCGGATACGACATAAACTCCGTCATCATGAGGCCGCCGGCGACGTCCGGCGAGAAAGCGCTCAGTTCACGGATCTCGAGGGCGTCCTCTTCCTCAAGTTGCTCGAGGATCGCGTCCGAGTCCTCTTTGGCCATTTCAGCAAGGACGTCGACTCGAAGGTCGCTGGCCATCTCCTCGACTATCGGTGCCACCTTGGCCGCCGGCATACTCTCGATTAGATCGGCAGCGTGACTGCCCGGCATTTCTTCTATCAGCTCCGCCGCACGTTCTGCGGAGATTATCGAGAGCAGCGCGCGCTGTTCGTCTGCCGTCAGGTGAAATACGGCGTTCAGTAAATCGCCGGGATTCATTGAATCCAGCAGAGACTCCAGTTCGATTCCCGAATTACCGGTACGCAACAGGTCCTTAATCCGA